>NZ_JBFUEB010000040.1:0-49872 GCF_056404395.1 Rhizobacter sp. P2_D12
AGCGTGCAGCGCGCCTTCGCCAGCAGCCTGTCCGGCGGCGTGCCCCCGGACCAGACGCTGCCGGAGTTGTGGGTCGATGACGAGGCCGACCATGCGCGCGCCGTCGTGCGGCTGCACGAGCTGCAACACCCGCGGCGCCAGCTGTGGGCCTGCCCGCAATGCCATGAAGTGATCGACGGGCCGTTCGAGCAGTGCTGGAACTGCGGCGCCGCGATGCCGACGGCATGACGGCGCTGCAACCGCGCATCGTCCTGATGCTCACGCTGCCGCCCCTGCTGTGGGCCGGCAACGCCGTCGTCGGCCGGCTGATGGTGGGCAGCGTGCCGCCGCTCGCGCTCAACGCCTTGCGCTGGGCGCTGGCCTTCGCACTGCTGTTGCCGCTGGGCTGGCGACTCTTCCGTCGGCCGGGCGACCTGGCCGAGCGCTGGCGCTACCTGGCGCCGCTCAGCCTGGTCGGCGTCGGCAGCTACAACGCGCTGCAGTACATGGCGGTGCGCACGTCGACGCCGATCAACGTGACGCTGATCGCGGCCAGCTCGCCGCTGTTCATGCTGGCCACCGGCGCGCTGTTCTACGGCGAGCCGCCGACACGGCGCCAGGGTGCCGGCGCGGTGCTGTCGCTGCTGGGCGTCGCGCTGGTGCTGTCGCACGGCCGGCCGTCCAGCCTGCTGCAATTGCACCTGGTGCCGGGCGACCTGCTGATGCTGCTGGCCACCGCGCTGTGGGCGGTCTACAGCTGGATGCTGGCGCGCCCGCCGGCCTCGATGCGCGACCCCGGGCGCCCGTCGTGGAGCGGCGCCGAGTTCCTGCTGGCGCAGGTGGGCTTCGGCGCGCTGTGGGCAGGGGCCGGCGCCGGCGCCGAGTTCGCGCTGACCGGCCAGCCGGTGCTGTGGTCGGGCGCGGTGTTCGCGGCGCTGGCCTACGTCGCCATCGGCCCGTCGATCGTCGCGTATTTCTGCTGGGGTGCGGGCGTCGCCGCGGTCGGGCCGGCCATCGCCGCCTTCTTCGCCAACCTGACGCCGGTGTTTGCCGCGCTGATGTCGGCGGCGATGCTGGGCGAAGGCCCGCAGTGGTACCACGTGGCCGCCTTCGCGCTGATCGCCGCGGGGATCGTCGTAACATCCCGCGCAGCGCCACGCCGGACACCATGACCCCAGCCGCCCCCGACGCAGTCCCCACCGCTCGCCGGAGCCCGTGGCAACTGCTGTACGGCGCGGCGGCGGTGCTGATCCTGCTGGTGGTCGGGCTCGACCAGTTCCTGGGCCTGCGGGTCAACGAGCGCTTTGCCGATTCGCTGGCCGCCGACCGCGGCTGGGCGGTGCGCTTCGACGCGCTGTCGGAACTGCGGCGCCTGGCCGGCGAGGTCGATGCGCCGGCGAACGACATCTTCGCGTCCGGCGACGTCGAGCGCGAACGCGTGCGGCTGCATGCGGCGCATGCCCGGTTCACCGAGGCGCTGGCCACCGCGCTGCAGCGCTTCCAGGGCCACCTGGAAGAGTCGGAGCGCGAGCTGATGCTGCAGGGCCTGCAGGGGGCCGGTGCGTCGGTGCAGCGCATGGTGGAGCAATCCGAGTTCACGCTGCAGCGCTATGCCGAGAAGCGCTTCGAGCCGGCGTCGCGCGCGATGGTCGAGGTGGACCGCAGCTATGCGCAGATGCAGGAAGAGCTGCGCGGCGTCGGCCGCGTGTCGCGCGCGGTGCAGAAGGCGCAGTTCGACGCGCTGGCGCGGTCGGTCACGCGCTACCGCTGGCTCGAGTTCGCCAGCGCCGTCGTCATCGCCGCCATCACGCTGGGCATGCTGGTGTACGGCTACCGCATCCGCCGGCGCATGGAGCATGCATCGGCCGACAAGGCGCAGCACCTGCGCGAGCTGCAGGCCGCGAAGGACGCGGCCGAGGCGGCCAGCCAGGCCAAGTCGCAGTTCCTGGCCAACATGAGCCACGAGATCCGCACGCCGATGAACGGCGTGCTGGGCATGACCGAGCTGCTGATGGGCACGACGCTGAACGACCAGCAGCGCCGCTTCGCCGACAGCGCGCACCGCTCGGGCCAGGCGCTGCTGGGCGTCATCAACGACATCCTCGATTTCTCGAAGATCGAGGCCGGCAAGTTCGAGGTCGAGTCGCTGCCGTTCAACCCTTGCGAGGTGGCCTACGACGTGGCCGAGCTGCTGGCGGTGCAGGCGCACGCGAAGGGGCTGGAGGTGATCTGCCAGATGGGTGCCGACCTGCCGCTGCGCGCGTACGGCGATGCGGCGCGGCTGCGCCAGGTGTTGATGAACCTGATGGGCAACGCGGTCAAGTTCACCGAGCGCGGCCACGTGATGATCTCGGTGACGCGGCTGCCGGCCAGCAGTGCGGCGCACAACCATGCGGCGCTGGTGGAGTTTGCGGTGTCGGATTCGGGGCCGGGCATCTCGACGGCCGACCAGGCGCGGGTGTTCGATGCCTTCACGCAGGCCGACAGCTCGCGCACGCGGCGCCACGGCGGAACCGGGCTGGGCCTCACGATCTCGAGCCAGCTGGTGGCGATGATGGGCGGCAAGCTGCAGCTGCACAGCGCGCCGGGCGAAGGCTCGCGCTTCTGGTTCTCGCTGCCGATGCGGCTGGTGCCCGACAACGCGGGCGCGCTGACCGACCGCGAGGCGGTGGCGCTGCACGGGCTGCAGGTGCTGATCGTCGACGACAACACGACCAACCTGGACATCCTGCGCCACCAGCTGAGCGCCTGGGGCCTGCGCGTGGACACCGCCGACAGCGGCGAGCAGGCGCTCGAAATGATGCGCAAGCGGCCGGTGGTGCACGACCTGGCGATCCTGGACGTGCACATGCCCGACATGGACGGGTTGTCGCTGACGCAGCGCATCCGGGCCAACCGGCAGCTCGACGGGCTGAAGATCGTGATGCTCAGCTCGCAGGGGCTGGACATGCCGGCGGTGAGCCTGACGCGGCTGGGCGTCGAGCGCTGGCTGTCGAAGCCGGTGCGCAAGCAGGAGCTGCGGCACGCGCTGATCGACCTGCTGGCGCACGAGCTGGTGCCCAGCGCCGCGGCGGTGACCGCGCCGGCCCCGGCGGCGGTGCCGATGCGCAGCGCGCGCATCCTGCTGGCCGAGGACCACCTGGTGAACCAGGAGGTGGCGGCGCAGATGCTGCGCATGGCCGGCTACGACGTGCAGGTGGTGGCCGACGGCCAGGCGGCGATCGACGCGGCGAGCAGCCACGCCTTCGACGTGGTGCTGATGGACTGCCTGATGCCGGTGATGGACGGCTTCGAGGCGACGGCGCGGCTGCGCGAGATCGAGCGGGTTGAAGGGGTCAGCGGCAGCGCGCGGTTGCCGATCGTCGCCCTCACCGCGAACGCGATGAAGGGCGACGTCGAGGCCTGCCTGGCGGCGGGGATGGATGACTACGTGGCCAAGCCGTTCACGAAGGAGCAGTTGGTGGCGGCGATCGAGCGGAGGTTGAAGGCGCGCTCGACCGCGCGCTCCAGCTGATGCCCGCGCATTTCGCGCATCACACCCGATGCCGCACCGGCGCCACGCTCCACGACACCGTCGGCTGGTCGATCATCGCGTGCACCCGCGAATGCCCCATCTCGTTCATCAGCCGCGCCATCGCGACGCGCCCGTGCGCGGCCGAATCCCAGATCAGCATGTCGACGACCGTGCCGTCGTTCCATTGGGCCAGCCGGCGCGAGCGGAACCCGGCCTGGCGCTTGAGCCACTCGTCGATCTCGACGTTGGCATCGATGAAGTCGTCGCAGGTGCAGTTGCTGAGCTTGAAGGTCGTGATCTCGATGGCTTCGGTCATGGGCTTCCTCCGGTGAACGGGTCGCATCATCCTGCAGCCCGGCGGGGGTGCGTTAGCCGAATCCTCCTGAGTTCATGCACGATCCTGCAAATCATGCACTCCCCCTGCAGGGCCTTGCAGCATCCTGGGGCAAGATCCAGGGCATGGTGTCACTCCCCGACCGCTACGCCGAGATCGCCTCGCTGATCGCCCGCCACGCCCCGGCCGACGGCCAGGCGAGCACCGCCATCGGCAACCTGTTCTTCGGCCGCTGCTCCACCCCCACGCAACCCCACCATGCCGCGCAATGGCCCTGCTTCGCGCTGCTGGCCCAGGGCGAGAAGATCCTGACGCTGGGCAGCGACGACTACACCTACGGCGTCGGCGACTACCTGGTGACCTCGGTGGACCTGCCGGTCGTCTCACGCGTCACCGTCGCGAGCGAGGCCGCGCCCAGCCTGGGCCTGGGCATGGCGATCGACGGCGTGCGGCTCACCGAGCTGCTGCGCCGCGTGCCCGCGCCGCCAGCCCAGGCCGCGGGCGACGGCCTGCGCGGCCTCACGGTGAACCGCGCCTCGGCGGAGCTGCTCGACGCGGTGATCCGCCTGCTGCGCCTGCTCGACCGCCCGCAGGACATCCCGGCCCTCGCCCCGCTGGTCGAGGAAGAGATCCTTTACCGCCTGCTCAGCGGCCCCGATGGCGGCCGCCTGCTGGCCATCGTGTCGGCCGACAGCCGCAGCCACCGCGTCGGCAAGGCGGTCGACTGGCTGCGCCACCACTTCGCCGAACCACTGCGCATCGAGGACCTGGCCTCGCACGTCGGCATGAGCGAATCCTCGCTGCACCACAACTTCAAGGCCGTCACCGCGCTGACGCCGATGCAGTACCAGAAGCAGTTGCGCCTGCACGAGGCGCGGCGGCTGATGATGGTCGAGCGCATCGGCGTCGCGACCGCCGGCCACCGCGTCGGCTACCAGAGCCCGTCGCAGTTCAGCCGCGAGTACGCGCGCTTGTACGGCCGGCCGCCGGCCCGCGACCTGGGCGCCCTGGCCGACCTGCAGCCTCAGGGCTTGTAGGGCAGCGACAGGTAGTAGCTGCCAAGCTCGGTGAGCCTGCCATCGGCCGCGAGCAGGCTGGTGAAGTGCACGTCATTGCTCCAGCGCCCGGTGAACCAGGCGTAGCGGAAGACGTCGGCCCGGTTCTCCAGCGTGGCCACCATGTCGGCCATCTGCGCCTTCTGCTTGGCCACCGTGTCGATCTGCGCGGAGCCGTCGCCGTTGTGCCAGTTGGCGAACTCGGTCACCCAGAACGGCTTGCCGTATTTCACCAGCCGATCGAGCTGGCCGGCCAGGCCGTAGTCGTACCAGTGGAAGGCGAGGTAGTCGATGCGCGGGTCGCGCTGGCCGTTGGCGGCACGGTAGGCGGTGTAGAACGCATCCATCCACACGACGGGATCGCCATAGTTGGGCATCGTGCCCCAGGTGATCGCGGGGCCGACGATCTTCACGCCGGTCTTGGCGGCCAGCGCCTCGATGCGGGGCCACAGCGCGGCGGCCGCGGATGGCGTCAGGTTGGACTGGTCGGTGAGGTTGGGCTCGTTGAGCACCAGCAGGTACCTGTACTGTGGGTTGGCCTTCAGCAGCGCCTCGATCTCGGCGTCGTTGAAGTTGCCGTTCCACAGCATCGGCACGAAATCCGTGCCGGCCGGCGGCGTCAGCTTCGGCCGCGGCGACCAGTTGTACCACCACGACACGCCGGGCGACAGCGCGTTCAGGTCGGCGGTCGTGGCCAAGTCGTACGCGATGCCGCGCTTGGCGCTCTTGCCACCGGGGTTGGCCGGCGGCGCATTGCCATCGGGCACCAGGCGCCATTGCTGGTTGTCGTTGCGCGTGCAATCCCACTGGTGCACGATGCCGCCGACCGCGGCGCTGAAGTCCGCGACGTCCAGGCACTTGCCGCTGTGGCGTGCCTTCAGTTCGAAGGCATCGCCGATGGCGCTCGCGGTGTAGCGCTGGTTCGCGCCGGCGTTGTCGGTGAACTGCTGCACGGCCGCGCCATTGGCGGTGGACGATGCGGCCACGCTGACCGACTTGCCGCTGCGCACGTTGGTCAGGCGCCAGGCACCGTCGCCCGAGGAGGCAACGTCGAAGCGCTGCGCATCGTCGGCCGCGCACACGGCCTGCAGCGGGCGCGCCCCGTCGGCGGTGCTCGCGCCTTCGATGCCCAGGCACAGCTGCGAACGCACCGAGCGTACGCTGTAGCGGCCCACCGCCGGGCCGGCCTTGCCGCCGCTTGCGACCGGATGCAACTGGAACAGCTGTGTCGCATCGTCCTTGCAGGTCAGTTGCTGCAGGCCGGTGCTGGCCGACGGCGTGATGCACTTGCCGCTGGCGGCGCTGACGAAGCTGAAGCGGTTGCCCTGCTGGCGCTTGATCGCGAAGCGCTGCGCGGGCGTGCCGTTGTCCTGCCATTGCTGAACCACCGCGCCATCGGCGCCCGAGGCGCCGGCCACGTCGACCGCACGGCCGCTGCTGGCCAGCAGCTTGTAACGACCGCTCGCATCCACGCTGACGCCGAAGGACTGTGCCGCGCCGGTGTTGCAATCGGCAAAGCGCAAGCGCGCGCCGTTCACGTTGTCGGCCGCGGCCTCGATGCACTGCCCGCTGGCCGCGTTGGCGATCACGTAGCGCTCGGCCGGCAGGGGCAGCGTGGTGTCGGACGACGGGGCGAAGGCCGCGGCATTCTCCGAAGGCATGCTCGCTGTCGGTGCTTCCGTCGTGCCGCCCTCCCCGCCGCCGCACGCCGCCAAGGTGCCGATCAGGCCGATCGCCGCGGCCACGCCGGCGGCTTTCCACGTCCAGTGAATCCCGCGCATCGTCCGTCCCCTTTTTCGCAGTTCGTCGCCTGCGTGGCGCAGTGTATGGAACTGGTTCCAGTTGGCAACGGCGGGGATGTGAGCAGGTGTGTAGCTGTCAGCCGCAGCGAAGATGCGATGATGGCCGGGATGTTTTCGAAAGGCAGTCGATGGAAACCTTGGACGACATGCGGCGCCGGCACCTGCTGACGATCGAGCAACATGCCGAGATCGGCGCCTGGGTCGCCAGCGCCAAGTCCCCGGAGGCCATCATGGCGATGCCGCCGCACCTGTGGCGGGCACTGTCGCTCGCCAGCGTGCTGATGAACGTCGATGCCGACCTGACGCAGGCGCCCACCCTGGGCGACGGCTGAGCCGCCGCGATCTCATTTACTTTGCCAGCGGCTCGCGCGCCTTGACGTCCCCCACCGCGTCGTAGACCAGGCGCGTGTCGAGCTTGCCGTCCATCTCCGAAAGCGAACCCGGCGGTGGCAAAAAACCGCTCGCCCTGAGCTTGTCGAAGGGTCGGACTGAGCTTGTCGAAGGCCCGTCGGGCGTGCGCAGGCACTCTCGGAGCGCTGCGGCCACAACCCTTCGACACGGGCCTTCGACAAGCTCAGTCCCTGCTCAGGGCGAACGGCTCGATCAGAACGTGCCGGGGTAGGCGCCGCCATCCAGCAGGATGTTCTGGCCCGTCAGGTAGCCGGCGTGCTGGCTGCACAGGAAGGCGCAGACCGCACCGAACTCCTCGGCGGTGCCGAAGCGCTGCGCCGGAATCGCCTTGCGGCGCAGATCCCAGGCGGCCTCCGCGTCCTGGCCGGCCTTCTGCGCGCCGGCGCGCACCGTGGTGCGCAAGCGGTCGGTGTCGAAGGCACCCGGCAGCAGGCCGTTGATCGTCACGTTCTTCGCCACCAGGTTGCTGCGCGCCAGCCCGGCAACGAAGCCGGTCAGGCCGCTGCGCGCGCCGTTCGACAGGCCCAGCACGTTGATCGGCGCCTTCACCGCGCCCGAGGTGATGTTGACCACGCGGCCGTAGCCGCGCCCGGCCATCGCGTCCACCGTCACCTTCATCAGCTCGATCGGCGTCAGCATGTTGGCGTCAAGCGCCTTGATCCACGCCTCGCGGTCCCAATCGCGAAAATCCCCCGGCGGCGGCCCGCCGGCGTTGTTGACCAGGATGTCGACCTGCGGGCACGCGGCCAGCGCGGCCTCGCGGCCGGACTGCGTCGTGATGTCGCCGGCCACGGTGCGCACCTGGCCGCGCTTGAGCGCGCGCAGCTCGGTGGCCGTCGCCTCCAGCGCCTCGGCGCCGCGCGCGGTGATCACCAGGTTCACGCCCTCGCGCGCCAGCGCCAGTGCGCAGCCCTTGCCCAGGCCCTTGCTGGCGGCACACACCAGCGCCCACTTGCCTTCGATTCCGAGATCCATCGCATTCCTTTCGAGGGTGACGACGGATTCTCGGCGAAGCCGCTATTTCAAGGCTTCGACCCGGTCATACAGCTCCTTCGGCCACGGCGCATCCGGCGCCGTCACGGCCTTCTGCACCGCTTGCATGAACGGCTTGCGGTCGACCTTCACGATGGTGCGCCCGGCCTTCTCGAAATCCGTCACCAGCCGGTTCTCGGATTCGAGGATGTCGCTGCTGGCGCGCGTCGACGCCTCCCACAGCACCTGCTCGAACAGCTTGCGGTCGTCCGCCGGCAGCTTGGCCCAGGTCGAGCCCGACACGATGGTCACCAGCGACTCTGTGATGTGCCCGGTCAGCATCGTGTACTTCTGCACTTCGTAGAACTTCTTCGCCTCGATGGTCGGCAGCGGGTTCTCCTGCGCGTCCACCGTGCCGTTCTGCAGCGCCAGGTACACCTCGGCAAAGGCGATCGGCGTCGGGTTCGCACCCACCGCGCGCGGGAACATCATGAACAGCGGCGCATCCGGCACGCGCAGCTTCATGCCCTTCATGTCCTCCGGCTTCAGCACCTGCTTGTTCGCGGTGAGGTGGCGCTGGCCATAGTAGGTGTAGCCGACGATGTGGTTGCCGCCGCTCTTGCTTTCGTAGCCGGCGGCCAGCTCCTTGAAGATCGCGCTGTTGCGGAAGCTCTGCCAGTGCGCGTAGTCGCGGAAGATGAACGGCCCCGACGCGATCGACAGCGGCGGATAGGCCCTTCCTGCGAACGCCATGCCGGTGTAGATGATGTCCACCGTGCCCAGCGTCAGCCCCTGGTTGATGTCGGTCTCCTTGCCCAGCGTCGAGGCCGGGAAGACGTCGATGGCGTACTTGCCGCCGCTGCGCTTCTTGATCTCGTCGGCCGCCCACAGCGCCTGCTTGTGGTACGGCTCGCTCGTCTCGTAGACATGGGCCCATTTCAACTGCGTCTGGGCCCAGGCCGCGCTGCCGCACAGCGAGGCCGCTGCCAGGGCTGCCAGGGCCGCCATCCGCTTCAGGGTGCTGCGCTTCATCGTCATCTCCTCATGGCTTGTTCAGGTTCAGCTTCGGGATCAGCGTCTTGAAGGTCTCGTGGTCGCGCGCGACCACGCTCTTGAATGCCGCCGCGTCGGCATAGGCATAGCCGAGGTTGAGCTTGTCCATCGCCTCGCGCAGCGCCGGCTCGGCCACCGTCTTCTGCGTCGCGGCGCGCAGCACGTCCACCACCTCGGGTGGCGTGCCCTTGGCCACGCCCAGGCCGCGCCAGGTGCCGATGCTCAGGTCGACGCCGCGCTCCTTCAGCGTCGGCACCTTCTCGAAGCCCTTCACGCGCTGGTCGGCCATCACCGCCAGCACCTTCAGCTTGCCGGCCTGCACATAGGTCGACACCTCGGCCGGGCTGACCGACACCGCGTCGATCTGCGAGCCCATCAGCGCCAGCACCGCCGGCCCCGCGCCCTGGTAGGGAACGTGCAGGAACTTCGCGCCGGTGCGGTCTTCGAGGGCGGCCGCCGCCAGGTGCCAGATCGAGCCGACGCCCGAGTTGCCGATGCGCAGGTCGCCCTTCTTCGCCGCGGCGATGAACTCCTCGTAGGTGTTCCACGGCGCATCGGCGCGCACCGTGATCGCGGCCGGGTCGGCATTGAGCTGCGCGATCGGGATGAAGTCCTCGTAGGTGAACTTGGCCAGGCCCAGGTGAGGCAGCGTCGCGATCTCCACCGTCATCACCGCAATGGTGTAGCCGTCGGGCTTGCCGTTGATCACGTAGCCCCAGCCGATGGCACCGCTCGCACCGGGCTTGTTGCTGACGTACATCGAGGCCGGCAGGTGCTTGCGCGAGGCTTCGGCGAAGGCACGCGCCAGCGCATCGGTGCCGCCGCCCGGCTGGTAGGGCACCAGCAGCTCGATCGGGTGGGTCGGGTAGTCGGCCGCACGCGCCGTCGAGGCGGTGAAGGCCGAGAAGCCGGCCAGCGGCAACAGGCAGGCGGCGGCCAGCATCAGCGCATGGCGCGCAGCATCGAAGCGAATCATCGTCGTTGTCTCCGTTGTAGAAATTCAGTCAGGACAGCAGCCGCGGCAGCCACAGCGAGATCGCCGGCACGAAGGTGACCAGCACCAGCGAGCCCAGCAAGGGCACCAGCCATGGCAGGATGGCCATCGTCGTGCGCTCGACCGACAGCTTGGCCACGCGCGCCAGCACGAACAGCACCAAGCCCATCGGCGGGTGCAGCAGGCCGATCATCAGGTTCAGCACCATCACCAGCCCGAAGTGCACCGGGTCGATGCCCAGGTGCTGCACGATGGGCAGCAGGATCGGCACGAGGATGGTGATGGCGGCCRTCGGCTCCAGGAAACAGCCGACGAACAGCATCAGCAGGTTGGCCAACAGCAGGAACTGCCACGGCTCGGTCGCGAAGGTCAGCACCCATTGCGCGATCAGCTCGGTGGTGCGCGTGGCGGTCAGCATCCAGCCGAAGATCGAGGCCGCGGCCACGATGAAGAGCACCGTCGACGAGGTCTCCACCGTGTCCATGCATGACTTGACCAGCGTCTTCAGGCTCAGCGTGCGGTACCACACCAGACCGAGGAACAACGCCCACACGCAGGCGGCGATGGCGCCCTCGGTGGCGGTGAACAGGCCCGTGGTCATGCCGCCGATCAGCAACACCGGCGTCATGATCGGCAGCACCGCATCGAAGCGGAAGACCTTGTCGGCCACCAGCAGCGCCGCCAGCGCCAGCACGGTGGCCAGCTGCATGTTCACGCCGGTGCCGGCCAGGCCCCACAGCACCAGCGGGAAGGCAATCACCACCGCCAGCTCGGCCAGCGCCTTCACGATGCGGCGCAGCTCGGGCTTCGTGTCGCGGCCCCAGCCGTTGCGGTGCGCGAACCAGGCCACCGTCAGCATCATCAGGAGCGCCATCACCGCGCCCGGCAGGATGCCGGCCAGGAACAGCTTGCCCACCGACACGTTGGCGAACATCGCGTAGATCACGAAGGGCAGCGACGGCGGGATGATCGGCCCGAGCGTGGCCGACGCCGCCGTCACGCCGACCGCGAACTCGGTGCTGTAGCCGTGGTCCTTCATGGCCTTGATCTCGATCGTGCCCAGCCCGGCCGCATCGGCGATGGCCGTGCCGCTCATGCCGGCGAAGATCACCGAACCGACGATGTTGACGTGCGCCAGCCCGCCCTTCAGCCAGCCCACCAGCGCCAGCGAGAAGTTGTAGATGCGCGTCGTGATGCCGCCCACGTTCATCAGGTTGCCGGCCAGGATGAAGAACGGCACGGCCAGCAGCGGGAAGCTGTCGATGCCGCCCACCATGCGGTGGATCACGACGAAGGGCGGCGGGTTGCCGCTGGCCAGCACGAACAGCAGCGCGGCGCCGGCCATCGCGATGGCGACCGGCACGCCGGCGCCCATGAAGAGCAGGAACACCAGCTTGAAGGCGGCCGTCATGGCGACGGGCCCTCGCCGGCCGCTTCGTCAGCGATCTCGGGCCTTTCGAGCACCGAGGCGCCGCGCTTCCAGTTGGCGCGGGCCACGCCGATCGCGCGCCAGGTCATCAAGGCGAAGCCCAGCAGCACCGCGCCGTAGACCAGTCCCATCGGCAAATCCACCACCGCCATGCGGCTGGCGCCGATGCGCCCGATCAGTTGCCAGGTCAGCACTGCGCAGCCGGCCAGGAAGACGATGCGCAGTGCATCGACGATCGTCGCCACCACCCGCATCGGCTTGTGCGGCAGCACGCGGTACAGGAAGTCGACCTGGATGTGGTTGTTCTTGCGCACGCCGATGGCCGCGCCGATGAAGACGGTGGCGACCAGGAAGTAGCGCGCGATCTCCTCGGTCCACGAGGCCGAGTCGTTCAGCGCGTAGCGCGTGAAGAACTGGTAGAAGACCGTCGCGCCCAGCAGCGCGAACAGCGTGAAGGCCAGCCAGTCCTCGACGCGGTAGGCGCGCAGGTCGACCTCGGCATCGTGCACCTCGAAGTGCGCGGCCTCGGCGGCCACGCTGGGCGGGTTGTCGGTGGCGGCAGGCAGCATCTAGTCCCCCGGCTTCCAGCCCGAGGCGAAGCGCACCTCGGCGTTCTTCATGTGCTTGCGCATCGCATCGCGCGCGGCGCGCGGGTCGCGCCCGGCCACGGCCTGCAGCAGCTCGCCGTGCTCCTCGACGGCCTGCTTCCACACCGCCTCGCCGGAGAAGTGCGACTCGAGCTGCGTGTACAGCGGCCCGGTGCGCGCCTCCCACAGCTGCTGCACCACCATCAGCAGCGCGCTGTTGCCGGACGCCTCGGCCAGGCACAGGTGGAAGCGCTCGTCGGCAGCCACGCCCTCGGGCGTGTGCGTGCTGTGGCGCTGCATGTCGTGCAGCGCGCTCTTCAGGCGCTGCAGGTGCTCGGGCGTCGCATGCGTCGCGGCCAGCGCCGCGGTCTCGGATTCGATGATCCAGCGCGCGCGGATCAGGTCGAACGGGCCCGGCGGCGTCGCATCGGCGCGATGCGGCACCGCGGCCGTCTTGCGCGCACAGACGAACACGCCGGCCCCGCCGCGCACCTCGACCAGGCCTTCGACCTCGAGCGCGATCAGCGCCTCGCGCACCGACGGCCGGCTCACGCCCAGCTGCTCCGACAGGTCGCGCTCCGACGGCAGCCGCGCGCCGACGCGGAACTCGCCCTTGTCGATCAGGCGGCTCAGCTGGTCGGCGATCTGCCGGTACAGCCGGCGGCTCTCGATGGTCTGGATGGGCATGAGGGTCGGCTGGCCGGAATTGGTCAGACCACTTGATCTTCTGTGAGCCCTCCCCGCGATCCAAGAGGGTTGGCCCTGTCAGGGAACTCCCTGACGCCAGTGCGGTTGTCAATTGGCCTGACCACTTGTCCAATGCAGCGATGGACTTGTTTCGGCTCGACGGCAAGGTGGCGCTGGTGACCGGCGCGAGCCGTGGCATCGGCCAGGCGATGGCCATCGCGCTGGCGCAGGCCGGGGCCGACGTGGCCGGTGCGGCGCAGGGCGACCAGGCCGACACGCAGGCCGCTGTCGAAGCCTGCGGGCGACGCTATCGCGCGCTGCGGGTCGACGTGTCGCAGCTCGCGGCACTGGCGCCGCTGGTCGGCGACGTGGTGCGCGAACTGGGCGCGCTGGACATCGTCGTCAACAACGCCGGCATCATCCGCCGCGGCCGCGCCATCGACTTCAGCGAGGCCGACTGGGACGCGGTGATGGACGTCAACCTGAAGGCCGCGTTCTTCCTCGCGCAGGCCGCGGCGCGGCAGTTCATCGCGCAGGGGCGCGGCGGCAAGGTGATCAACGTCGCGTCGATGCTGTCGTTCCAGGGCGGCGTGCGGGTCGCGTCGTACACGGCGGCCAAGAGCGGGTTGATGGGGCTGACGAAGCTGCTGGCCAACGAATGGGCGCCCCACGGCATCGGCGTGAACGCGATCGCGCCCGGCTACATCGCGACCGACAACACGCTGGTGCTGCGCCAGGACGCGCAGCGCAACGGCGAGATCCTGGCACGCATCCCGGCCGGGCGATGGGGACGGCCGGACGACCTGGCGGGTGCGACGGTGTTCCTCGCCGCGCCGGCGTCCGACTACATGCATGGCCACACGCTGGCGGTCGATGGCGGGTGGCTGGCACGCTGAAGAAGAAGCTCGACACGACGACGACAACAACGACGGAGACGACATGACACCGAGATCGATACTCGCGGCCGCCGCTTGCGCGCTGGCCGTGCACGGCGCTGCGCGCGCCGAGGATGCGCTGGACCTGAAGATCCGCAACGGCTGGGCCGTCGCGGTGCAGCAGGACGGCGTGGTCGCGCAGCGCAGCAACAAGAACTCGTTCCCCAAGGTGACCACCAGCGATGCGGCGCAGGCCTGGACCTATGCCGGCCCGGGCGAATGGACCAGCGGCTTCTTCGCGGCCAACCTGTGGCTGCTGCACGGCCAGTTCGCGGCCGACGGCTGGAACGGGCAGGCACAGGCCTGGCAGAACGGCATGGAGGGCCAGGACACCAACACCGGCACGCACGACGTCGGCTTCATGGTGTTCACGCCTTTCGGCAATGCGCACCGGCTGACCGGCGTCGACAGCTACCGGCAGGTGGCGCTGACCGCCGCCAACTCGCTGGGCCAGCGCTACAACGGCACGGTGGGCGCGGTGCGCTCGTGGGGCTCGATCGGCGACAACGCGAACTTCCAGGTGATCATGGACAACATGATGAACCTGGAGCTGCTGTTCTGGGCCAGCCAGCATGGCGGCTCGGCGGCGCAGTACGACCAGGCACGCAGCCATGCGCTGAAGACACGCGACAACCACGTGCGCGCCGACGGCAGCAGCTTCCACCTGGTCACCTACGACCCGGTGACGGGCGGCGTGAAGTCGCGCACCACGGTGCAGGGCTACAGCGACAGCTCCACCTGGGCGCGCGGCCAGGCCTGGGGCATCTACGGCTTCACGATGACGTACCGCTACACCGGCGAGACCACCTTCCGCGACACCGCGCGCAAGATGGCCGACTGGTACCTGGCGCACCTGCCGGCGGACAAGGTGCCTTACTGGGACTTCAACGACCCGGCGATCCCGAACGCGCCGCGCGACAGCTCGGCCGCAGCGATCGCGGCGGCGGGGCTGATCGAGCTGTCCCTGCTGGAGACCGACAGCGCGCGCGCCACGACCTACCGCAACGGGGCGCGCGCGGCGTTGAACGCGCTGCTGTCGGCGCCCTACCTCGCGACGCTGGCCTCGCCGTCGAACAGCCAGGCGGTGCTGCTGCAAAGCGCCTACAACCACCACAACGGCAACACGCTCTACAACCAGGGCACGGCCTGGGGCGACTACTACCTGCTCGAGGCGATGCAACGCTGGCGCCGCGCCGATCCGGGGCTTGCGGCGCTGCCGGTGGCGTCGGTCAGCGCGACCAGCGCGCAGGCGGGCAACCCGGCGACCAACGCGATCGACGGGAGCCTGGCGACGCGCTGGAGCGCCGAGGGGGATGGCCAGGCGATCACGCTGGACCTGGGGACGAGCAAGGCGATCCAGAAGGTGGGCGTGGCGTTCTACCTGGGCGACCAGCGCAGCGCGCGCTTCGACATTGCGACTTCGGACGGCAGTGCGTGGACGACACGCTGGCGCGGCATCTCCAGCGGGCAGACGGCGGCGAAGGAGTACTACGACATCGCCGACGTGACGGCGCGGTATGTGCGGATCACGGGCCATGGCAGCACGGCGAGCTTGTGGAACAGCGTCACGGAGCTGTCGGTGCATTGACACGATACCGTTCGCCCTGAGCAGGGACTGAGCGCGTCGAAGGCCCGTGTCGAAGGGTGCAGCCGAAGCGCGCCGGCGGTGCCTCGTGCATCCACCAGGGCTTCGACAGGCTCAGCCCGAACGGGGTGCTTGGCCCGGGTTACCGGCGTCGCGTCTTCGCGGCCGGCGCCTCGCTGCCGCCTTGCTGCAGCCCTTCGGCCATGCCGATCAGCACGCCGCTGACCAGCGCCGAATAGCTGTCGACCAGCGCCTGCGCCGTCTTCAGCCCGAGCGCCCGGCTGTCGCGCAGCGCGGTCTGGGCTTGCCCGACCAGTTGCTCGACGGCAGTCGACGCCTGCGCCCCGGTGTCGGTGCCCTTCAGCTTCATCGTCTCGAGCACCTGGCTCCAAGCGCCCTGCAGCGGCTCGGTCGCCGAGCCGGCCGCCTTGCTGACCGTCGCGAAGAAGACGTCCTCCATCTTCTCCAGGTCGCCCAAGGCGCCCTTCAGCTGCTTCTCCTGCAGGCCCACCCCCTGGTCGACGAACTGCTGCAAGGCCTTGCGGTGCGCCTCCACCGCCTGCAGCAGCGCCGCGTCCATGCCGGCGAAGGCCTTGCCGAGCAGCGCCTCGGGGTCGATCGACGGCGACACGTTCTCCGCCAGCCCGGTGGACGCCGCCTTGGTCACCGTCTTGACCACGCCGCGGATGTTCTGCAGCGTCAGCTCGCGCCCCTGCAGCGCCTTCAGGGTCGCGTCGCCGACCGCCTTGCGCAAGGCCTCGCCCTGCTTGGCGCTGGCCTGCGAGAACATGGTGATCAGTGCATCCTGGTCGATCCCTGACTTGCTCATTCGCTTCTCCTCGGGTGAATGCCGGAATCCGGCGCCCGGCAAGGGTATCCAACTGTTTTCATCCAGGGAACCCCGCCAGCCCTGATAATGTCGGACCGCCGCGGCCGCGGCCCTCCCCGGGAGGCACGGCCCGGTGTCCTTTCCCTCCTGGCGCGCAACCCGCGTCCGCAACCCCCTGATCCATGGCCAAAGACCAAGTCAAAAACTCGATCGATGCCGAAGGCCTGCGTTATCGCACCAAGGCCCCGGGCTCTCCGTTTGCGTCTGCCGGCGTGTTCAGCGCCGCCACCATGTCGTGCTTCCTGTGCGGCAAGCACCGTGCGCGCACTTCGCTGAAGTCGCGCAAGCTTCTCGGCAAGACCCAGTTCGTCTGCGCGCCTTCCTGCAAGGAAGCAGAAGAAGCCTGAGCCTCGTAGCCCGGATGCCAATCCGGGCTACCGTGCTCTCGCCAGCAACCAGATGCCGGCCAGCACCAGCACGGTGCCGGCGGCGACCCACCCGGTGAACGGCTCGCCGAGGATCACCACGCCCATCAGGATCGTGGACAAGGGCCCGACCATGCCGGTCTGGGCCGCCATCGTCGCGCCGATGCGCTCGATGGCCATCATCACCATCAGCACCGGCGCAAAGGTGCACAGTGTCGCGTTCAGCACCGACAGCCAGATCACCTCGGGTGCCACCAGCGCCGCCGACATCGGCCGCAGCAGCACGAACTGGCCGATGCAGAACACGCAGGCCACCGTGGTGGCCAGGCCGGTGAGCCGCAGCGCCCCCAGGCGCTTGACCTCTTCGCCGCTGTACGCCAGGTACAGCGCATAGCTCACTGCGCTGCCGAACACCAGCGCCGCACCCAGTGCCACGTGCGCGCCGGCAAGATTGATCTCGTGGCCGAACACCAGCAGCACGCCGGCATAGCTGACGCCCAGCGCCATCAGCTGGCGCCGGTTGACGGTCTTGCGGAACAGCACGACACCGAGGAACAGCACCAGCGTCGGGTTCAGGTACAGGATCAGCCGCTCCAGGCTCGCGCTGATGTACTGCAGGCCGGCGAAGTCGAGGAAGCTCGCCAGGTAGTAGCCGCTGAAGCCCAGGCCCAGCACGACGATCCAGTCGCGCCGCGTCAGTGCCGGCTTGCCGCGCCCCGCCCACCACGACAGCAGCAGGAACAGCGGCAGCGCGAACAGCATGCGGTACATGATGAGCGTCACCGCATCGATGTCGTGCCGGTAGGCCAGCTTGACGATGATGGCCTTGCCGGAGAACGCGATCGCGCCGAGCGTCGCGAGCAGCAGGCCGGGCCAGTGGCGTGGGGGTGTGGCGGCGTCTGCCGAGGGAACCACTGAAGGACTGCTCATCGCGGCGATTCTACGGAGCCGTCCCATCCCGGATTGGCATCCGGGCTACAACTTGAACGACCCCACCGCGCGCGACAACATCGTCGCCTGGTCCTTCAGGCTCTCGGTCGCCGCCGTCGATTCCTCGACCAGCGCCGCGTTCTGCTGCGTCATGTGGTCCAGCTGCGTGATCGCCTGGTTGACCTGGCCGATGCCCTCGCTCTGCTCGCCGGCGGCCGCGCTGATCTCGCCGATGATGTCCGTCACGCGGCGCACCGAGCTGACGATCTCCTGCATCGTCGAGCCGGCCTCCACCACCAGGCGCGTGCCCGACTCCACCTTGCCGACGCTGTCGCCGATCAGGCTCTTGATCTCGCGCGCCGCCTGCGCGCTGCGCTGCGCCAGGCTGCGCACTTCGCCGGCCACCACCGCGAAGCCGCGGCCCTGTTCGCCGGCGCGCGCCGCTTCGACCGCGGCATTCAGCGCCAGGATGTTGGTCTGGAACGCGATGCCGTCGATCACGCCGATGATGTCGGCGATCTTCTTCGACGAACCGGCGATCGCCTCCATCGTGCTGACCACGTCGGCCACCACCGCGCCACCGCGCGTCGCGACGCCCGAGGCCGACAGCGCCAGCTGGTTGGCCTGGCGCGCCGCGTCGGCGCTCTGGCGCACCGTCACCGTCAGCTGCTCGACGCTGGACGCCGTCTGCTGCAGGCTGGACGCCGTCTGCTCGGTGCGCGCCGACAGGTCGAGGTTGCCGGCCGCGATCTCGGTGCTGGCCGTCGTGATGGATTCGCTGACCGTCTGCACGCTCGCCACCAGCTCGGCCAGCTTGCCCTGCATCGCGCCCAGGTCGGCCACCAGCGCCTGCACCTCGTCCTCGCCCGCCGAGAGCGGGGGCGCCGTGCTCAGGTCGCCCGCCGCCACGCGTTCGGCCATGCGCGAGGCATCGCGTAGCGGGCTGACGATCGAGCGCGACAGCGCCCACGCGCAGCCGCCGCTCACCAGCAACCCGAGGCCGATGCCGATCGCCAGCATCGTGATGCCCTCGCGCTCGCTGCGCGCCGCGGCGGCACGCGCCTCCTCGACACGCTGCGCCTGGTAGGCCGCCAGGTCGTCGACGGCCTTCGCATAGGCATCGGCTGCCGGCCGCAGCCGGTTGCCGATGTCGTCGCCCGAGATCCTGTCGCCCGCCGCCTTGCGCTTGACCAGCTCGTCGCGCACGCCGCGGAACCGGCTGCCCGCCTCGTCGATCACGGCGAACAGCTCCTTGGTCCTGTCGGTGTCGGCCAGTTGCTCCAGCGCCTTGCGCACCACCTCGGAGCGCGCCGAGGTCAGCTTGCGGTCGGCCGTGATGCGCGCCGCGTAGTCGGCATCGTCGATCTGCAGCAGCGTCTCGGCGCGCGTCGAGCTCAGCACGACGATCGCGTGCAGCTCGCGCGCCAGCAAGGCGCGCTGCGACGAGGCACCGCCCAGGTCGTTGGCGATGTCCTGCAACCGGTCCAGGCGCCAGATGCCGATGCCGGCCGCCAGCGAGGTCACCAGCATCACCAGCCCAAAGGCCAGCGCCAGCCGCGGGGCCAGCCGCAGGCGTGCAAAGAGAGAAGTCATTTCGGGAGTCCTTGAGGCGTACCGCACGGGGAACTTGTCCAGCTATCGGACAAACCGCGGCGAACTTGAGGGTTTTCCCGAGGTTCTACGCCGGGTCGGGCGGCCGGCGCTCCAGGTGCCAGTTGCTGCCGGTGCGCTGAAAGCCCAGCGCCTCGTACAGGCCGATCGCGACGTAGTCCGGATCGGCCAGGATGACCAGCGAGGCCAGGCCCATGGCCTCGAAGCCGTGCCGGCAGACCGCATGGATCAGCGCCGAGCACAGCCCGCGCCGGCGCCATTCCGGGTGCGTCGAGACGTACTGGAAGCGCCCGAGCGCGCCCGGCCCGAAGCCGTCGCGGAACAGCCCGCAATCGGCCACCAGCCGCTCGCGGCGCGAGTCGTTGCCCTCGGTGCCCGGCTGTGCGAAGACGCCGAACCAGTGCCCCAGGCCCGCGCGCTCGAGCGTGCTGTAGCGCAGCATCTGCCGCTCGCGGAAGACGCGGTAGCCGACCGGCTCGTGGCCATCGATGTCGGCCGCCACCTGCAGCTCGGCCGCGATGCCGGCCTCGTCGGGCAGGCGCAGCGGGCGGATGCGGTAGCCGTCGCCGATGTCCCGTCGCGCCGAGCGCAGCCCGTCGCGCGTCATCGTCAACACGGTGCTGCTGTAGGCCCGCAGCCCGAGCGCCCCAAAATCCGGCGGCATCACCAAGGCATCCCGGGTGTCGACGCCGAACGCCAGGTGCCGCGACTCGGGCTGCCGCTGCGCGATCTCGGCGTCGAAGGCGGCCAGCCACGGGGCGGCGTCACCGTCGCGCGGCGCGTGATCGAACAGCAGGCAGTTGCCCCACCAGAAGGTCGGGTTGTGCGGCGTGCGCACCAGGATGTAGCCGGGCCGCTCGACGACCTCGGCATCGAAGCGCGGGAAGATCAGGTGGCTGCGCCAGCCGAGGGACAGGCGGTCGACGGACGGCATGGGCACAGTGTCGCATCGCCCGCTCCTTGCTAGCATGCGCCCCAGCGCCCGGACGAGGCGTGGCACGACAGCAGAAGGACACCGCATGGATCGGGAGAAGGGACGGCCGGCGCGCAGCACGCGATCCGGCCTGGGAGGATTCGCAGGATTCACGACCGGCCTGGCGCTGGCCGTGGCGGCACTGGCCGGCCACGCCGCCGACTACCGCCGCGGCCCGCCGCCGCCCTGGGTGATCGCGCAGCCGCTGGACGAGCAGGCCAAGGCGCCGCTCGGCAAGGGCAGCCAGGGCGTGCACTACCTGCTGGTCGACCAGCAGACCCGCATCGAAGGCCCCGGCAAGACCGCGTACCGGCGCGTCGCCAGCCGCACGATGGACCTGCGCGGCGTCGAATCCGAATCGCACCTCAGCCTCGAGTTCGATCCGTCGTACGAGACGCTGACGCTGCACACGCTCAAGGTGCACCGCGACGGCCGCGTACAGGATCGGCTGCCGGGGGCGCAGGTCAAGGTGCTGCAGCGCGAGTCCGAGCTCGAATCGCGCGTCTACGACGGCAGCAAGACGCTCGACGTGGTGCTGGACGACGTGCGCCCCGGCGACATCGTCGAATACGCCTACAGCCGCGCGGGCAACAACCCGGTGTTCGGCGGACGCACCTTCGGCCACCTGGACATGCAGTGGTCGGTGCCGGTGCATGCGCTGCACCAGCGGCTGCTCGTGCCGTCGAACCGGCCCCTGCAGCTGCGACCGTGGCTCATCGAGCAGCCGGCGCGCGTGGAACAGCGCGGCGACTGGACCGAGCACAGCTGGACCGCGGCCGACATCGCCCCGACGCCGCGCCAGGGCGACACGCCGCGCTGGTACGACCCGTATGCCGGCGTCAGCTGGAGCGAATACGCCGACTGGGCCGCAGTGGCGCGCTGGGCCGAGCCGCTGTACGACGCGCCGGCCCCGGCCGCCGGGCCGCTGCGCACCGAGATCGACCGCATCGCGGCGGCCGCAGCCACGCCGGATCAGCGCCTGCTGTCGGTGCTCGCCTTCGTGCAATCGCAGATCCGCTACCTGGGCATCGAGGTCGGCCCCGGCTCGCACGCGCCGCGCCCGCCCGAGGCGGTGCTGGCGCGGCGCTACGGCGACTGCAAGGACAAGGTGCTGCTGGCGGTTACGATGCTGCGCGCGCTCGGCGTGGCGGCGCATCCGGCCCTGGTCAGCACGCGGCTGCGCGACCACGTCGGCGACCGGCTGCCCTCGCCCGGCGTCTTCAACCACGTGATCCTGCGCGCGCAGGTGGATGGCCGCGACGTCTGGGTCGACCCGACGCGCTATCCGCAGGCCGGCCGGCTGGACGAGATCGCGCAGGCCGATTTCGGGCAGGCCCTGGTGCTGGACGGCCGCACGCAGTCGCTGGCGGCCATGCCGGCGGCGCGCGCGGCCACCGGGCAGCACGACGTGGTGGTGGCGATCGACGCGTCGCGCGGCTTCGACCAGCCGGCCACGCTGGACGTGACCGTCACCTACCGCGGCGAGAAGGCCGACGACATGCGCGAGACGCTGCGCAACGACAGCCTGGCCGACCTGCAGGCCAATTACCTGAACTTCTACCTGCGCTCGATCCCCGGCCTGACGGTCGCCGGGCCGTTCAGCTTCGACGACGACGAGAAGACCAACCGGCTGGTCACGCGCGAGCACTACCGCGTCGCATCGCTGGCGTCCAAGGACCCGGACGACAAGGGCAGGCCGATCGTCTACCTGCGCGTGCCCGACGTGGGTTCGCTGCTGGAGCGGCCCGACGACACGGTGCGCAGCGCGCCGCTGCACGTGCAGCATCCGAAGGACGTGACCGTGTCCGTCACCACCGTGCTGCCCGAGCCCTGGGACCTGCGCCCGTCGAGCCACCAGGTGTCCAACCCGGCCTTCGAGTTCACGGCCGACACCGGGCTCGACAAGGATCGGCGCACGCTGCAGATGAAGTACCGCTACCGCACGCTGTCGGACCACGTGATGCCGGACCAGCTGCCGGCCTACATCGCCGACCTGCGCCGCGCGCGCGACCGGGTCGGCTACACGCTGCACCCGAAGCGGCCGCACGACCACGCGCCCCGCGACGCCTGGCCGGACCTGCGCGCGGCGACGCTGCTGCTGTTGCTGCTGGTTGCCGCGGCGGCGTGGATCGTCGACACCGGCAACCGCCGGCCGGCGCCGCTGCTGCCGTGGGAAGACTGGCAGCTGCTGCTGACCGGTGCCGGGCTGCTCGGCCTGCCGGTGCTGATGGCGTTCGCCACGCTGGCGGTGATGCTGGTCAGCCCGCACTGGCCCTACGGCGGGGCCGGATGGCTGGCCGCGTCGCTGCTGGCGCTGCTGTGGAACCGCGCGTGGAGCGGGCCGTGGCTGCGCTGGGCCGACGCGCGCAGTGCCGACCCCCGGCGGCTGCTCGCCGCGGCGCGCAGCCTGGTCCTCATGGCGACCGGCCGGCCGCTGCCGGCCGCCTGAGCGCGACGCGTGAAGACCTCGCCGGGGAAGGCCTCCGACGGGCAGTTCGCAGGCTCGAAGACGGTTCAGGGATAGGGCGTGCCGCCGACGATGGCCGATGACAGGGTTTGCTGGTAGCTGGCGGCCTGGCCGTCGCCGCTGCTGGTCACGTGGCTTTGCACCGGGCCGATGCCGGGCGCAAGCCAGTCGTCGCTGACGGTGGTGATGTCGACCCGCTGCCCAGACGCGCTGAAGCGGATGCGCAGCACGCCGGTGCTGCGCAGGTGCACGACATTGGCCAGCGTGCCGATCGGCGTGGCGAGCGATTCCACGCCCAGCACCTCGGCGTCGCGGCGGAAGGCGGCCTCGTCTCCGAGCCCGTCGCCGTCGTAGTCGAGCGTCGCGCCGAAGGCCTTGTTGGCCACCGGGTAGACGGCGCCGACCTGCAAGGGATGGCGCAGGATCTCCAGCGGGCCGAGCGCGCGTGCGCCGGCATCGGCGCCCGTGCCCGGGAAGACCCGCAGGCCCTGGGCATCGTCCAGGTAGACGGAGTCGTCGCCGGGCTGGTCGCTCGATGCGAAGACGAAGCCGACACCGGCGCTGATCGCCCGCGTGCCGGTGATCTGCTGGACCAGCGGGGTGCTGCTGCCGGCGACGCTGTAGGTCCATTGGTTGCCGACCTGCAGCGGCAGCAGGTTCCCGGTCGACAGGTCGGGGCCGGAGCCGGCCCGTTCGGCCGGGCCGGGGATGGGGTCGATGCCGGTGGCGCCATCGTCGCCACCGCCGCCGCAGCCGGCCAGTGCGACCAGCAACGCGACGGCGGCCGCAGCCGCCACCAGGCCCTTGATCTCGCGCATGGGGAGGTCTCCTTCGCGATGTCGATTCTCGGCGGCGCCATTCGTCGTGCGGATGAGGCCCCGGCTTCACCCTTCACGCACCCAGGAGACACGCCATGCGATTCATGATGCTGATCATGCCCACCGGCGACGGCGACGCCGCCCTCGGCACGCTGCCGGACGCCCGGACGGTGGCGGAGATGACCAAGTACAACCAGTCGCTGCAGCAGGCCGGCGTGCTGCTGGCGCTGGACGGCCTGCACCCGCCGTCGATGGGCGTGCGCGTCCGCTTCGCCGGCGGCAAGCCGCGCGTGAGCGACGGCCCGTTCGCCGAGGCCAAGGAGGTGCTGGGCGGCTACTGGATGCTGCAGGTGCGCTCGCGCGACGAGGCGATCGAATGGGCCAAGCGCTGCCCGGTGTCGGACAACGCGCTCATCGAGATCCGGCAGGTGCAGGACACCAGCGACGTGTAGCCCGGATGCCAATCCGGGATGGGTCGGACAAACCCGGATTKGCATCCGGGCTACGGGAGCGCCACGTGTTTCGTCATCGAGATCGACGCCAGGCTCGCGCCGTCGATGCGGAACAGGTCGGCCGTCTCGCCGGTGCGCTGGAAGCCGCAGCGCTCGTAGAGCCGCACCGCCGGGCCGTTGCCGGACAGCACCTGCAGGTCGATCCAGTCGATCGCACCGGTCGCGCGCACCCAGTTCTCGGCATGCACGACCAGCCGGGCGCCGAGGCCGCGGCGGCGCTGCGCCCGCTCGACGCCCATGCCCAGCAGGCAGCGGTGGCCGCAGAAGCCGTGCGCGTGCGACCGCAGGTCGATGTGGCCGGCGATCGCCCCGTGCGGCGCCTCGCTGGCGATCCACAGGCGGCGCCAGCCGGGCGTGCCCACCGGGATGCCGAGCCCGGCGCGCCATGCCGCTTCGCGCTCGGGCGGCAGGCGGGAGTCGGCACGGGGCATCGGCTGGAAGTAGTCACCGTCGGTGCCGTTGTCGCGCAGGTGCCCGTTCAGGTACGCCACGAAGGCATCGAAGCCGTCCGGCTCGACGGCGAGGATCTGCAGGGGTGCGGCAGGCGGCATCGCTCGATCATGCCGCAGCAGGCCTGCACCGTGGGCTTGCCCGGCAGTTCCTCGCATTCTCTGCACAGTCCTCCTCCAGCATCGCACGCGCTGGTCCGGCAATGCGCGCGCAGGGGCGTGCGCGCCAGCATCGATGCGGGTGCACCCCATGGCGTCCTTCCACTTCCTCCGCGCGGCGAGACGTTGGCCGATCCTTGTCATCCTTTCGGGGCTGGCCCTGGGCCCGGCGCCCGCCGGCGCGCAGCCCGCGGCGACGGACCCCGAACTGGCGGCGATCCGGCAGATCCTGCAGCGGCCCGAGGCCGAGCTGGATTTCGCCGAGATCAAGGTGACCGTCGACCGGATCGTCGATCCCGGCATCGCCGCCCAGCCGCTGCTGAACCGCTTGAACGAGATGGCCGCCGACGTGCAAGACATGCTGCCGTCCACCGCCCGCCCGGACGAGCGCTTCGAGGCCCTGCGCGCCTACCTGTACCAGCCGGGCCGCTGGAACCGCCACCGGCCGTTCTCCGCCGTCGCCGGCGACCCGCAGTGCCGCAGCCTGGCCGACAAGCTGCTGTCCGGCACGCTCGCGACGCGACGCGGCAACTGCGTGTCGCTGTCGCTGCTGTTCCTGATCCTCGCGCAGAAGCTCGGGCTGGACGCCACCGCCTCGACGGCGCCGCAGCAGGTCTTCGTCAAGGTCCGCGACGAAGCGGGCCAGGTGAAGAACCTCGACGCGACGACCGGCACGCTGAAGTCGGACGAGAGCCTGCTGCGCGCCCATCCGGCGTCCCCGCAGGCCATCGCCAAGGGGGCCTACCTGCGCTGGCTGAGCCGCCACGAAACGGCGGCGCTGATCGCCGAGCTGCTGCTCGACGACTATGCCGGCCGCAGCGGCTTCGAGCAGCGCCGCATCGCGCTGTCGGCCCTGCTGCTGCAGCACAACCCGCGGCAGGTCGACGCCATGGTCCACCACGCCGCCGCCTGCCGCCAGCTCGGCGTGCGCCTGCAAGCCTCGGAGCGCGCCCGCGCCGCCGATGCGACCGCCGACCTGGCAGCGCGCCTGAAGCAGCTGGAAGCGCAGGCGCGCCAGTCGCTGCGCCAGGCCGAGGCGCTGGGCTGGAAGCCGCCCGAGCCCGACGCGGCAGGCCCGCTGAAGCAGGCCGCGCAGCGAAGCAGGAAGCCCTGAAGGTCCTAGCGCGATCGGCTCGCGATCCAGCGGTCGATCTGCGCATCCAGCACCGACAGCGGCAGGCCGCCCTCGGCCAGCACCGCGTCGTGGAAGGCCGGCATGCTGAAGCGGTCGCCCAGCTTCTGCTTCGCGCGCTCGCGCAGTTCCTGGATCTTCAGCGAACCCAGCTTGTAGCCGAGCGCCTGCGCCGGCCAGGCCATGTAGCGGTCGATCTGGTTGCGCGCCTGGGCCGGCGAGGCCCCGACGTTGTCGATCCAGTAGGCGATGGCCTGGTCGCGGCTCCAGCCCTTGGCATGCAGGCCGGTGTCGACCACCAGCCGCACCGCGCGCGCGATCTCGAGCCGCAGCTCGCCCACCCAGGCCGCCGGGTCCTGGTACAGGCCCATCTCGTGGCCCAGCGTCTCGGCATAGAGGGCCCAGCCTTCGCCGAAGGCGTTGATCCACATGCGCTTGCGGAATTCGGGCAGCGTCAGCTCCTGCAGCAGCCCGAGCTGGAAGTGGTGCCCGGGCTGGCCTTCGTGCAGGAACAGCGCGGTCATGCCGGTCGAGTCGTAGGCCGCCGGGTCGTTGATCACGGCCCAGAAGATGCCGGGGCGCGAACCGTCTTCGGCCGGCAGCGAATAGTGGTCCGAGGCCGCCGCCTTGGTCAGCTCGGGCTCGGGCCGGATGTCCAGCGGCGCCTTCGGCACGCGGCCGAACATCTGCGGCAGGCTGGCCTTCACGCGCTCGTTGATGCGGCGGTAGGCGTCGAGGATCTCGGCCTCGCTGCGGTACGGCAGGAACTTCGGATTCGTGCGCACCCAGGCCAGCAACTGCTTCGGATCGCCGTCGTAGCCGAGCTGCGGCGCGACCTTGGCGAGCTCGCCGTGGATGCGCGCCACCTCTTTCAGGCCGATGGCATGGATCTCGTCGGGGCTCAGCTCGGTGGTGGTCTGGTCGCGCACCCATTGGCGGTACCAGGCGGCACCGTCCGGCAGCCCGCCCCAGCCGTCGCTGTCGCGGGCCGCGGGCAGGTATTCGGTCTCGACGAAGGCGGTCAGCCGGCGCAGCGCCGGGGCCACGTGCTGTGCCACCGCGGTGCGGTAGGCGGCCGTCAAGCGGCGGCGGTCGGCCTCGCCGAAGGTGGCCGGCAGGTTGCGGATCGGCGCGTAGTAGGCGTTGGTCGCGAGCGTCGCATCGCCCAGCGGACGCAGCTGGCCGAGCGCGGCCGTGACCACGGCCTTCGGCTGCACGATGCCGCGCCGCATGCCCTCGCGCATGTTGACGATGGCCTGCGCTGTCCAGGCCGGCAGCTGCGAAATGCGCTTCAGGTAGGCGTCGTGTTGCGCGACGGTCTTCAGCGGCTGCTCGGCCTGGCCGCCGCCGAAGTTGGCCAGCAGCACCGGGATCGAATCCAGCTGCTGGATCGGCAGCAGGTGGTCGAAGAACGGCTCGAAGCCGATGCGGCTGCGCAGCTCGCGCGCCAGCAGGTCCCAGGTGAGCTGGTCTTCGGCGCCGAGGCGCGCGCGGTCGACGGCGGCCAGCTGCTTCTCGACCTGGTGGTACATCGCGAAGCGCCTGGCACGCTGCGCCGGCGCGATGGTGATGGGCAGCTGGTCGTCGAAGCGGTTGTCGCCGGCAAGCGTCGCGGTGTAGACCGCGTCCAGCTGCGCCTGCGCGTCGTAGTAGCGCTGGGCCAGCGCGGCCAGCGCCTTGGCCGGATCGGCCTGGGCGGGCGCCGCATCGACACGCGGCTGGAACATCGCGAGCAGACAGCTGAAGCTCGCGACCCACAAGGTTCGGGTCAGGGGAGTCAGTGACATGGCAGGGGTTTCCTCGATGGTGGCTCGACAGCGGCAGGATACGGGGTGCCCCTGCACGAAACTGTCAGCAGTGTTTGTCGAAACGTCAGGAGCCTGCTGCGGCCCAGTGCGCCCGCAGCTCGGCGTTGAAGGCCTGCCAGCGCTCCTCCGGGAAGAACAGCCGGCCGCCGTCGAACTGCACCCGCCGCCGCGTGCCGGGGATGGTCCTGGCGAGCCAGTGCGACCATGCCAGGTCGAAGTAGATGTCGTGCGTGCCCCAGGCCACCAGCGTCGGTGCCTGCAAGGCCTTCAGGCCACCCTCCACCGCCACCGTGTCGGCAGGATCGAAGGCCGCGATGAAGCGCGCCAGGTCGCGCGTGCGCTGCTCGCTCGCCAGGTGCGGCCGCAGCCAGGCCTCGATGGTCTCGTCGGCCACGGCCTCGGGGTCTTCGTAGGCCGGCCCCAGCGCAGCGGCCGAGCGGTAGAAGCCCTTGTCGGACAGCATCGTCTCCAGCGCGTTGCGCAACCCTCCGCCGGCGGACAGCGCCATGAACGGCTTGAAGGCCTCGGGCGGCCAGTTGTCGTGCGTGTCGCAGTCGGTCAGCGCGAGGCTGCGCACGCGCTGCGGGTGCGTCGCCGCAAAGATCTGCGCGATGCCGCCGCCGCCGTCGTTGCCGACCAGGTCGACGCGGTCGATGCCGAGCGCATCGAGGAACTGCAGCAGCATGCGCGCGTTGGCCGCCGACGACACCGGCTGGTCCGGGCTGATCTCGGTGGCGCCGTGGGCCAGCAGGTCGAGCGCGATGCAGCGGCGCACGCTGCCCAGCTCGCGCAGCTGGTGGCGCCACAGCCAGCCGTTGACGAGCACGCCGTGCACGAACAGCGCGACCGGGCCGCTGCCCTGTTCGACATAGGCGATGCGGCCGGACGGGGTGTCGACGAAGCGGCGGGCGGATTGGAATTCGGAAGGGGTCATGGCAGGAAGCCTCGGTGGGTTGTGAGGCTTCGCAGTCTGTCGATGCGTTCCCTTTCGGACTTGGAGAAAACTGACATCGGCCTCGCCTAGGATCGCCCTGCCATGACTGCCACCGCCCTGCCCCGCGCCTACCGTCCGCTGCAACGCAACAGCGGGCTGCGCCTCGCGTGCTGCCACTGCCGCGACGGGCGCGATGCGCCGCCGGTCGACGAGCAGCATGCCGCGTTCTCGGTCACCTGGGTGCAGCGCGGCGTCTTCGGCTATCGCAGCCCGGTCGGCCAGGCCGTGCTGGGCCCCGGCTGGCTGATGCTGGGCAATGAAGGCGAGGCCTACACCTGCTCGCACGAGCACAGCCTGGGCGACGGCGACGACTGCGTCGTGCTCGGCCTGTCGGGCGAAGCGATGCACGGCGTGCTCGCCGCGCTGGGCGACGCGGCCGGGCACAAGGTGTTCGGACGGGCCGCGCTGCCGCCGCTGCCGCGCGTGGCGGCGCTGATGCAGACGCTGCTGGTCGACGGCGACGAAGGCTTTGCGCTGGAAGAGGCGGCGCTGGCGGTGGTGAGCCAGGTGCGCCGCGCGCTGGACGACCGGCCCGCGGACGCACCGCCCGCGCCGCACAGCGCGCTGGCGCTGGCGGCAGCGCGCGACATCGAACACCGTGCGAGCGAGCCGCTGGCGCTGGACGAGGTGGCCGCACGTGTCGGCGTCGGTGCCTTCCACCTGATGCGCGTGTTCGGCAGCAGCCTGGGCGTGACGCCGCACCAGTACCTGATCCGCATGCGCCTGCTGCGCGCCGTGGCGCTGCTGCGCGACACCGCGCTGCCGGTCACGGAGGTGGCCTACGACGCCGGCTGGCAGGACCTGTCGAACTTCATCCGCACATTCCGGCGCGAGATCGGCTGCTCGCCCGGTGCGTTCCGGCGCCGCGACCGGCAACTGCTGGCGATCGACCCCTGACCGCTACGGCCCGACCCGGTCGAGCACCTGCGCCCAGCGCGTGATCTGCCGCGCCTGGCGCGCCGGCGCGCCGCGCGCGAGGCCCGGCCAGATGCCGTCGCTGTTGAAGCTGATCAGCACGTGCAGGTCCGGGCGCCGCGACAGCGGGCGAACCGCATCGAGCAGGTTGTCGAGGATCAGCTCGGCGCCGGGTTCGCCATCCGGCGGCAGCCAGGCCAGCACCATGTGGCGCGCGCGTGGCGCACCTTCGACCGGTTGCAGCTCGACATAGGCGATGCGCAGCTGCGCGGCAGGAATGCCTGCACGGCGCAGCCGGAAGTACTTGGCGATCGCGAAGTCCTCGCAGTCGCCGGCGCCGCGCGCGGCCAGTTCGTCGGGCGTGGCCCAGCGGTCGAGGGTGCCCCAGGTGCTGCGGTCGTCGACGTACGCGGCGCTGTGGTTGATCGACACGTTCATCGCCAACAGCGCGAGCGGCGCGCCCGGCGTGTCGCCGCCGGCCGCGCACGCACCCGCGCCCATTGCGCACATCCATCCGACCAGGATCCGGCGCACCCGGTGGCACGCCCCTGACGCGATCGACCTCCCCATGGCCTGCTCCCACGTCGTGCCCGAACGAACGGGCGAACCGAGAGCATGCACCTTCGCGGGCGCGCGCGGATCATCAATTTCGAGGATGCCGTCCGGACCCGTCCCGCCGGGTGCGGAAGGTGATCGACCAGCGCAGCGCCTCGACCGGCGGCACGCTGTGCTGCCAGCCCCAGCGCGCGGCGCCGCGCATCAGGTAGATCGAGCGCGGCTCGACCTGCAGGCGGACGATGTCGGCGCGTTTCGGCGCCACCGGCGGGTACGGGCGGAAGCGCAGTTCGACCGGATTGCCCAGCGAAACGCCGATCACGTCCTCGAAATCCGGCACGTCGCGGTGCCAGCCGAGCGGCGTGCCGGGCGCGTATTCGGCAACCAGCGCATGCACCAGCGCCGTGGGCGCGATGCCGGCCCAGTGCGCAGCACGGTCGCGCAGCGGGTGCAGCGCGTCGATCAGCGGCTGCGCGGGCAGCAGCCGGTTGGCGTCGTAGTCGAAGCTGCCGCCGTAGCTGACGACACGGCGACGCGCGGTGTAGCCCTTGTAGCGGGCCGCGGTGAACGGCAGGCTGCGCAGCAGGTCGACCAGGCCGGCTTCCTCGTCGCGCGACAGGAAGCCGGCTTCGTACACCAGCCCCGGCGGCAGGCCGCGCGGCGCGGGGGGCGGATCGTCGAACAGCGAAGCCTGGCTCATCCCCTGCGAGCTTAGGCGAGCTTGGCCGCCAGCACGTCGACGGGGTCGATCTGCGGCGGCTGGCTGAGCAGCTCGGGCGCCTTGGCCATCAGCGCCTGCGCGATCGCGCCGGACAGGTGGGCCTGGCGGCCGGCCTCGTCGGCGAAGGCGTCGAAGACGCCGAAGGTCGAGGGCCCCAGCTTCAGCGCGAACCACACCGTCGTCTGCCGTTCCTGGTTGGCCAGCGCCAGCGCGCTGACCAGCAGATCCTGCACCGCCGCTTCCTTGCCCGGCCTGGCTTCCAGTCGTGCGAGCAATGCCTTGTGAACCGTCATGATGTTTCTCCTGTGTCGTTGGCCCGGGATCGGGTGACGCGAAGTCTCGACGCCGGCGGCTCTCGTGACCATTGGCAGGATCGACATTCATGATACCGTTCTTGCCATCATGCGAATCGACATCCTGGCCCTCGACGGCGTGTTCGACACCGGCTTGTCGGCGCTGCTCGACGTGTTCGGCACGGCCAACGAGCTGATGCCCGGCCAGGTGCCATTGCAGGTGCGGCCGGTGGGCGTGCGGCGCATCGTCCACACCGACCGCGGCCTGCGCGTGCCGGTGCAGCGCGCCGACGACGGCCCGGCGCCCGACGTGCTGGTAGCACCGGCCCTGGGCAGCAAGACGCCCGAGGCGCTGGCAGCCGCGCTGCAGCGTGCCGACGTGCGCGATGCGGTGCAGTTGCTGCGCGAGCGCGGCGCCGGCGGCAGCCGGCTCGCGGCGGCCTGCACCGGCACCTTCATGCTGGCGGCTTCGGGTGCGCTGGATGGGCACCAGGCGACGACCACCTGGTGGCTGGCGCCGTTCTTCCGGCAGATGCATCCGCAGATCGACCTGGACGAATCGCGCATGCTGGTGCCGTCGGGCAGCCTGGTCACCGCGGGCGCGGCGGTGGCCCACCTCGACCTGGCGCTGTGGCTGCTGCGCCAGCTGAGCCCCGCCTCGGCCGGCATCGTCGCGCGCTACCTGATGATCGATGGGCGGCCGTCGCAGGCTGCGTATGCAATCACCGATCACCTGGCGCACGCCGACCCGCTGATCGAGCGCTTCGAGGCGTGGGCGCGTTCGCACCTGGCGCAGGGGTTCTCGCTGCAGGAAGCGGTGCGCGCCATCGGCAGCAGCGAACGCACGCTGGCGCGGCGCCTGCAGCGCGTGCTGGGCAAGACGCCGCTGTCGTACTTCCAGGACCTGCGCGTCGAGTACGCGCTGCACCGGCTGCAGACCAGCCGCGACAGCGTCGACGCGATCGCGGCCGAGGTCGGTTATGCGGACGGGGTCACGCTGCGCACGCTGCTGCGGCGCCGCCTGGGCCGCGGCGTGCGCGAGATCCGGGCGCATTCGTAGCCCGGATGCAAATCCGGGATGCCGTCACTGCGGTGCAAGCGTCTTCACCCAACGCTCGAACGCATGGTTCTCGAAGCGGAACACCCCCTGCGGCGAGCGCGTCACGACGTTCTTGAGCGCCAGGTCGTTCACTGCGTACTGCACGCTGGAGGCTTCGAGCACACCCACCCCCAGCGCCTTGCCGAGCGCGCTGCGCGTCGCCTGGCTGAACGGCTTCAGCAGCGGCTCGCGCACCACCAGCCGCAGCACCTGCTGCTGCATCGGATTCAGGGCGGCCCAGGTGCCGTCGTGGTTCTCCTCCTTGTCCTGCTCCGCCCGCTCCATCGCGTAGGCCTTCTCGTCCTTCAGGCGCGGGTCCATGAGCATCGCGATGACGGCGGACAGGAACGGCTCCGGATGGAAGCGAAAGTCCTGGAAGGCGACCCAGGCCTTGGCGACGTCGAGCTTGCGCCCACTGGCCTTCTCGAAGCGCCCCGCCACGTACTCGACCAGTTCGCGGCCGAGCAACGGAAAGTCCTGGATGCTGCCGCCGACCGAGTAGAGCGGCGCATCGGCGTTCTTGAACACGTGTGCGAGCTGCGTGCGCGACGAGCCGGTGAAGATCACCCGCATCGCGTCGCGGTGCTTCGTCATGGCGGTACGCAGCGCGGTCGCCATCAACTCGTTGTCCTTGCTGCGCGCCAACTCCTGGGCCTCGTCGACGAGCAGGAGCAGCGGCTTGCGAGCGACGATCTGCGAGACCAGTTCGTCGATCCGCAGCGCCATCTCGGTCGACGCCTTCCGGCCCTCGGCCAGTTCGACCTCGACTTCGCCCTTGAACTCGCCGAGACTGCCCTTCGCCTTCACCTTCTTCACCGGTTCCTTGAGCTTGCGCATCGCCCGTTCGCCCAGGGTGCGGGGCTCGAGCGCCTCTTCCAGCGCCTTGATGAGGGCGATGCCGGGATTCAGGCGGGTCTGCCACAGGTCGGCGTAAGCCACCGCGTAGCCCGCGGCCCGTGCGGCCGGCGCGAGATCCTGCAGCAGGAACACCGTCTTGCCGGTGCGCCGCGGCGCGAAGATGCTGGTGCTGACGGCCAGCCCGCTGCCCAGCACCTCCAGATAGGAAGCAGCCAGCCTGGGCCTGGCGCAGTGCCAGATCTTGGAGGGATTCATGTGGAAAATTATAGTTCGCCAGAATATTTATATTGACTAACTATAATTTTCACAGCGCCGACTAGAAGACGACCGCGTGGCCATCCCGCCGCGCATCGCTCGCGGCCACGTAGCCCTCGCTGCCCGGGTCCCCGAGCCGCCAGATGAACTGCCCGGCGCCGAAGTCCTGGTACGAGTCGTTGATGACTTCCATGCGGTGGCCGCGCTCGGCCAGCCCCTGCACCGTCGCCGCGTCCATCGAACGTTCGACGTTGATCTCCAGCCCCTGGTTGAAGCGCCAGCGCGGCGCATCGCAGGCGGCCTGCGGGTGCTGCCGGTAGTCGAGCATGCGCACCAGCGTCTGCAGGTGGCCTTGCGGCTGCATGTTCGCGCCCATCACGCCGAAGGACATCACGGGCTGCCCGTCGCGCGTCAGGAAGGCCGGGATGATCGTGTGGCGTGGCCGCTTGCCGGGTGCCACCGCGTTCGGTCCCGCCAGGCTGAAGCCGTGCCCGCGGTTCTGCATCGACAGCCCGTAGCCCGGCACCACCACGCCCGAGCCGAAGCCCATGAAGTTGCTCTGGATGAAGCTGACCATCATGCCGCTCTCGTCGGCCGCGCTCAGGTAGATCGTTCCGCCCTTGACCGGGTTGCCGGCGCCGAAATCCTGCGCCCGCTTCAGGTCGATCAGCTTCGCGCGCGACGCGAGGTAGGCATCGTCCAGCAGTTGCTCGGCGGTCACCTCCATGCTGGCCGGCTCGGCCACGTAGCGGTAGACGTCGGCGAAGGCGAGCTTCATGGCCTCGATCTGCAGGTGCTGCGAATCGACCCCGTCGACCGCCAGCCGCTCGACGTCGAAGTTCGACAGGATGCCCAGAGCGATCAGCGCCGCGATGCCCTGTCCGTTCGGCGGGATCTCGTGCAGCACATGGCCGCGGTAGGCCTTGCCGATGGGCCGCACCCACTGCGGCCGGTACGACGCGAAGTCCTCGACGGTGATCGCCCCGCCATGCGCCCTGGCGTGGCGTGCCGCCGCTTCGGCGACCTCGCCGCCGTAGTACGCGGCGCCGCGGCTCTCGGCGATCAGCCGCAGCGTCTTCGCGGCACCGGGCATGCGGAACAGCTCGCCGACGTTGGGTGCGCGGCCCTGCGGCATGAAGGTCTCGGCGAAGCCCGGCTGCTGCGCCAGCAGCGGCACCGCGGCCGACCACTTCTGCTGCACGACCACCGGCACCGCGTAGCCGCGCTCGGCGATCTCGATCGCCGGCGCCAGCAGGTCGGCGAACGGCAGCTTGCCGAACCGCTCGCTCAGGGCGACCCAGCCCGCCACCGCGCCCGGCACGGTGACGCTGTCCCAGCCGCGCACCGGCGGCGTCTGCGCGTCGGCGCCGTACTTGCGGCGGAAGTAGTCGGGCGTCCACGCCGCCGGCGCGCGGCCGCTGGCGTTCAGGCCGTGCAGTTCCTTGCCGTCCCACAGGATGCAGAAGGCATCCGAGCCGAGGCCGTTGCTGACCGGCTCGACCACCGTCATCGCGGCCGCCGCGGCAATCGCCGCATCCACCGCGTTGCCGCCCTTCAGCAGCATGCGCAGGCCGGCCTGCGCGCCCAGCGGATGCGAGGTCGACACCACGTTGCGCCCGAACACCGGCAGGCGCTGGCTGGCGTAACCGCTGCTCCAATCGAAATGCGTGCTCGCGTTCATTCCCACCCTTTCAGTGAAGCGACGATGATGCCTTCGCCCGCGCAAAAGAAACAGGCCGCGCAAGGCGGCCTGTGTTTTGACTGGAAGGAGGCTATTCCTCCTGGAAGGCTTCCTGGCGCTTGTTCTTGATCGAGGGCAGCAGCACGATCACGATCATCAGCGCCGCGGCGATCAGCAGCCCGGCCGACAGCGGACGCACGAGGAAGGTGCTCCAGTCGCCGCGCGACAGCAGCAGCGCACGCCGCAGGTTCTCTTCCATCATCGGCCCCAGGATGAAGCCCAGCAGCAAGGGCGCCGGCTCGCAGCTCAGCTTGTAGAACAGGTAGCCCACCACCGCGAACGCCGCCGTCATGTAGACGTCGAAGGTGTTGTTGTTCAGCGTGTAGACGCCGATGCAGCAGAACAGCGTGATGGCCGGGAACAGGAAGCGGTACGGCACCGTCAGCAGCTTGATCCAGATGCCGATCAGCGGCAGGTTCAGGATCACCAGCATCGCGTTGCCGACCCACATCGACGCGATCAGGCCCCAGAACAGCTGCGGGTTGCTGGTCATCACCTGCGGGCCGGGCTGGATGCCCTTGATCGTCATCGCGCCCACCATCAGCGCCATCACCGCGTTCGGCGGGATGCCCAGCGTCAGCATCGGGATGAACGAGGTCTGCGCGCCGGCATTGTTGGCCGACTCGGGGCCCGCAACGCCGCGGATGTCGCCCTTGCCGAAGCGGCCCGAGCTGCCCGCCACCTTCTTCTCGACCGTGTACGCAGCGAACGAGGCCAGCAACGCGCCGCCGCCCGGCAGCACGCCCAGCACCGAGCCGAGCGCGGTGCCGCGCAGCACCGCGGGCCAGGCCTGCTGGAAATCCTGCTTGGTCGGCCACAGTCCCTTCACGCTCTTGGTGAACACCTCGCGGTGCTCGGCCGGCATGCCCAGGTTGGCGATGATCTCGCCGAAGCCGAACACGCCCATCGCGATCACGACGAAGCCGATGCCGTCGGTCAGTTCAGGCACGTCGAAGCTGTAGCGCGCGGTGCCCGAGATCACGTCGGTGTTGATCTGCGCCAGCAGCAGCCCGAGGATGATCATCGAGATCGCCTTGATCAGCGAACCCGAGGCCAGCACCACGGCGCCGATCAGGCCCAGCACCATCAGCGAGAAGTACTCCTGCGGGCCGAACTTGAAGGCCAGCTCGGTCAGCGGCGGCGCGAAGGCCGCGATGATGATCGTGCCCACGCAGCCGGCGAAGAACGAGCCCAGACCCGCGGCCGCCAGCGCGGCACCGGCGCGGCCCTGGCGCGCCATCTGGTAGCCGTCGATCGCGGTGACCACCGAGCTCGATTCGCCCGGCACGTTGATCAGGATGGCGGTGGTCGAGCCACCGTACTGTGCGCCGTAGTAGATGCCGGCCAGCATGATCAGCGCCGGCGTCGCGTCGAGCGAGTAGATCGACGGCAGCAGCATCGCGATCGTCGCCACCGGGCCCAGGCCCGGCAGCACGCCGATCAGCGTGCCCAGCACGCAGCCGAAGAAGGCGTACAGCAGGTTGGTGAAGGTGAAGGCGACACCGAAGCCGAGCGCAAGATTTCCCAACAGGTCCATGCTGTTCTCCTCAGGCCACGAACCAGGGCCACATCGGGATGATCAGCTTCAACCCGAGCACGAAGATCGCCCACGAACCCACCGTGAGCACGACGGCGGTCGCGAGGACCCCCTTCCACTTGAATTCGTCGCCGGCCAGGCTGGTCATGACGATCAGGATCGGCACCGTGACCACCAGGCCCAGGCGCGGCAGCGCGGCACCGAACACCGCGATCGCCGCGACGATCACCAGCAGCGGGCGCCACGCGAAGTGCCCGATCGGGTCGCCGCCCTCGCTCTCGATGGTGAGGGCCTTGAACAGCACGATGCCGCCCAGGATCGCCATCAGCACGCTGAGGATCAGCGGAAAGTAGCCGGGCCCCGGCCGCGCCGAGCTGCCCATGCTGTAGTTGGTCGCGCCGACGGCGAAGACCACGCCGACGACGACAAACATCAAACCGGACCAGAAGTCCCGTTGGCTCTTGATCTTCACGATTGCTCCTCGCGTTATCTGTCTGTTACAGCTCGCGGCTGATTCTAGGCAGCACGCTCTAGGGGGCGTGTGTGGTTTACACGTAGCAGACCATGTCGTTACGTGTCCCAGGCCGGCGTGGAGCGAAGAACCTCGTCCATGGTCGTCAAGCCCTCGGCGACCTTCATCATCCCGGCCAGGCGCAACGGGCGCAAGCCATCGGCCAACGCGAGCTGGCGCAGCCTCGAGGCATCGGGAACCGGATGGATCGCCGGCTGCGCCGCTTCGTTCAGGCTCAGCAGCTCGTACAGGCCGGCGCGGCCGCGGAAGCCGGTCATGCGGCATTCGAGGCAGCCCACCGGCTTGTACGGCCGCGCCTTGCCGTTGATGCGCCACGGCTTGATGACCTCGTTCAGCGTCTCGGCGGTGACGGTTTCATCGGGCTGCTTGCAGCTCGCGCACAGCGAACGCACCAGGCGCTGCGCCAGCACGCCGATCACCGTCGCACCGATCAGGTACGGGGGCACGCCCAGGTCGACCAGCCGCGTCACGGCCGAGGCCGCGTCGTTGGTGTGCAGCGTGCTGAACACCAGGTGGCCGGTCAGCGCGGCCTGGATCGCCATCTCGGCGGTCTCCAGGTCGCGGATCTCGCCGACCATGATGATGTCCGGGTCCTGCCGCATCAGCGCCCGCACGCCCTCGGCGAAGCCCAGGTCGAGCGAGGCCTGCACCTGCGTCTGGTTGAAGCTGGGCTGGATCATCTCGATCGGGTCCTCGATCGTGCAGACGTTGACCTCGTCGGTGGCCAGGCGCCGCAGCGTCGAGTACAGCGTGGTCGTCTTGCCCGAGCCGGTCGGCCCGGTGACGAGGATGATGCCGTGCGGCCGCGCGACGAGGGCCTCCCAGCGCTGCGCATCGTGGCTGCCGAAGCCCAGCGCGTCGAGCTGCTTGACGGTGGTGTCGGGGTCGAAGATCCGCATCACCATCTTCTCGCCGAACGCGGTGGGCAGCGTCGACAGGCGCATCTCCACCTCGTCGCCGTTCGGGTTGCGGGTCTTGATGCGGCCGTCCAGCGGGCGGCGCTTCTCGACCACGTCCATGCGGCCGAGCAGCTTCACGCGCGCGATCATCGCGTTCATCACGCCCGGCGGCAGCTGGTAGACGGTGTGCATCACGCCGTCGATGCGGAAGCGGATCAGGCTCAGCTCGCGGCGCGGCTCGAGGTGGATGTCGCTCGCGCGCTGGTCGAAGGCGTACTGCCACAGCCAGTCGACCACCTGCACCACGCCCTGGTCGTTGGCATCGAGCTGCTTGTTGCTGCGCCCCAGCTCGACCAGCTGCTCGAAGCTCGCGGCGGCCGAGGTCTCGCCGTTCTTGGCGGCGGCGCGCACCGAGCGCGACAGCGTGTAGAACTCGGTGGTGTAGCGCGCCACCTCGATCGGGTTGACCAGCACCAGGCGCAGCGCCTTGCGCGTGTGGGCCTCGATCTCGGGCACCCAGCCGATGTCGAAGGGCTCGCTGGTGGCCACCGTCACGTCGTGCGCACCGAACAGCAGCGGCAGCGAGCGGCGCCGCTCGGCGTAGCTGATCGACATCACGTCGCCGACGCGGCCGACGTCGACCTTCAGCGGGTCGATGCGCATGTAGGGCATGCCGATGCGCGTGGCCAGCCACTCGGTCAGCAGCTCGGCATCGAGCGGCTTGCCCGACGGGTTCGACAGGCCGGCGCTGCCCAGCCGCACCAGCGGGTGCTGCACGCTGTCGCCGGCGGCGAAGCGCTTCTCGGTGCGGTCGTGGTCATCGCGGTTGATCAGCCCGTCTTCCAGCATCCAGTGCAGCAGGCGCCGCCACTCGAGGCGGCCGCGCGGGTGCTGGCCGGCGGACGGCTTGTCCTGCCTGGGGTGTCGGGTCGCGGCAGCAGTCATGGGGTCACCCCGTTGGAAGCGATGGAAGCCGGCAGGGTGCGCATCATGCGCAGCCACTTGCGCGCCGGCAGGTCGTGGCGATTTTCGATGTTGTCGGCACGCGCCGCCAGCACCTCGCGGGACGGAAGCGCCAATCCCTTCATGCCGACGACGATGGTATTGCCCTCGCGCGTGGGCCGCATGCTCCACACCGCGCCGGCGCCGAACACCGCCGCGATGCGCGCGGCGCTCTGCTCGAAGCTCGCGTCGCGGCCGAACAGGTTGACGCTCATCACGCCGCCGTCGGCCAGCACGCGGTGGCAGCCGCGGTAGAAGGCCTCGTCGTCCAGCACCGGGCTGGCGGCCTCGTGGTCGTAGAGGTCGACGCACAGCACCTGGGCCGTGCCGGCATGCGCCGGGTCGGCCACCCACAGGCCGGCATCCTCGTTCAACACGGCCAGGCGCTCGTCGTCGTCGGGCAGGCGAAACCACAGCCGGCACGCGGTGATGACGGTGGGGTTCAGCTCGACCGCCGTGGTCTGCATGCCCAGCCGGTAGGTGAAGCGCGTGATCGCCGCCGCGCCCAGGCCGAGCTGCACCGCGTGGCCACGGGCCAGGTCGTCGGGTTCGCGCAGCAGCATCCACACCATCATGCGCTGCACGTAGTCGAGCTCGATTGCGTTCGGCTTGCGCACGCGCATCGCGCCCTGCACCCAGGGCGTGCCGAGGTGCAGGTAGCGCACGCCGTCGGCTTCGGACAGCGTGGCGGGGAGGAAATCGGGTTCGGTCTGGGCGCGGGGCATGGGTGGGTCAGGCAATCCCGTGGGATTCGAAAACGGTGCGCCAGGCGGCGAGCTTGCGCTCGAAGCTCCAGGACGCATTGGCGGGGCTGGTGGACGGCAGGCGGGCGACCGGCACGCCGAGCGACGCGGTGTGGCGCATCGCCCGCGCCGATTCGCCGCCATTGTGGGCGATGCCGCGGAGCGCGGGCGCGCGGCGCTTCAGGCCGGCCAGGTCGTTGTACTCGGCATCCTCGATCGCGCTGTCGAGGCTGCCCTCGCGCCGGCAGTGGGCATAGACGTCCCAGATGCCCAGCCCGCGCTCGCGCACCGCGTCGATGCGCTGCGCATAGGGCAGCGCGCGCAGGTCCAGGCCCCACAGCGCCGACAGGATGGGCCAGAAGTGGTTGCGCGGGTGGGCGTAGTACTCGCCGGCCTGCAGCGAGGCCACGCCGGGAAAGCTGCCCAGCACCAGCAGCCGCGTGCGCGGGCCGATCACCGGCGGCAGGCCGCGCAGCAGGGCGGGGGGTTCGGTGGTTTCGGGGGCTGTCGGCATCGGGCGGATCAGTTTGCCAAGGCCGCCAGCCTGGGCAGCGCGGCGTGCGTGTTGTCGCGTGTCAGCCGCGACAGCTCGTGCGGCGTGCAGCCGCGCAGTTCGGCCAACACCTGCGCGATGCGCGGCAGCTCGGCCGGCTCGTTGCGCGACGGGGCGGCGCCGGCGGCGCGCTGTTCGGCCGTGCGGTACAGCCAGTGCGGCGGGATGTCGGGGGCGTCGGTCTCCAGCACCAGGCTGTCGGCCGGCACCGCCTGCGCGAGGCGCCGGATCTGCAGCGCCCGGTCGAAGGTCATCGCGCCGCCGAAGCCGAGCTTGAAACCGAGTTCGACGAACACCTGCGCCTGCTGTTCGCTGCCGTTGAAGGCGTGGGCGATGCCGCGCACCTCGATGCGGCGCAGGTATTTCAGCAGCGAATCGGCCGAGCGGCGCACGTGCACGATCACCGGCAGGCCGAACTCGCGCGCCAGCTTCAGCTGCTCCGAAAAGAAGTGCTCGCCGCGCGCCTGGTCCAGCCCCGGCACGAAATGGTCGAGCCCGATCTCGCCGATCGCCACCAGCCGCGGGTCGTCGCGGTGCTGCTGCAGCGCCGCGCGCAGGCGCGCCAGGTCGCCGTCGTCGGCCCCGTCCACGCACAGCGGGTGGATGCCCAGGCCGTAGGAAAGGGCATGCCGGTGCGCCAGCTCGCGCACCGTGTCGAAATTGCCGACCGACACCGCCGGCAAGACCAGCTGGGTGACGCCGGCCGCGATGGCGCGCTGCACCACGGCGTCGCGGTCGGCATCGAATTCAGGCGCGTCGAGGTGGCAATGCGAGTCGATCCAGGGCATCCCCGAATGATGCCTCGCCAAATGCCGGCCCCATACCTCAGGGCGTGCACGGCCGGCAACTCCGTGTTACGGTGAGGCCATCGTCAGCAATCGGCACAGTTTTGTAATTCACTGTGCCAACTGCTATCGCAGGAGGCAGGCATGAGACAGGCTCCGCTCTACAGCCGTTCTCGGCGGGCACCGCCCGAGCCGGCTCCACTGGCTGCTGCGGCTGCTGCCGCGGCAGACGCGACGAATGCGGCCGCACCCCAGCCTGCCAGGCCGCGCGGGCGCTGGCGCGGCCGGTTCGGACGCCATGAGCGTGTGATGTGGGCGCTGTGCGGCGCACTGCTGGTGCTGGGCGGCCTGGCCGGCTGGCAGGCGATGAACCCGGCGGCGCGCGTGCTGACACAGGCCGACATCGATGCCGCGGTGCGCCATTCGCTGGAGAAGGAACCCCTGCCCTCGGCCTATGCCAAGGCCTACGAGATCATCCGCCCGTCGGTGGTGCGGGTGGTCGGCACCGATGGTGACGATGCCGACGAGGCCAAGGCGCCGGGCCAGTCCCCGGCCCCGGCCGACCCGAAGGCAGGCAAGCCGGTGCCGATCCCGAAGGCCGCGCGGCCCGGTCCGGGGGATCGCAAGAAGCAGGCCGTGGCCGAGACGCCGGAACCCGGCGAGCCGCACCTGTCCACCTCCACCGGCTCCGGCGTCGTGATCATCGACAACGGCACCATCCTGACCAACCTGCACGTGGTGCAGGGCTCGAAGAAGCTGCGCGTGACCTTTGCCGACGGGCACGAGTCGGACGCCATCGTGGTGGGCGTGGAGCCGCAGCACGACCTGGCGGTGCTGCGCGCCAAGAGCATCCCCGACGACCTGCAGGCCGCGACCATGCGCTCGGCCAGCGACCTGGCGCCCGGCGACGAGGTGATCGCCGTCGGCTACCCGTTCGGCATCGGCCCGTCGGTGTCGGGCGGCGTGGTCTCGGGGCTCAAGCGCGACTTCCGCTCGCCGCAGGGCCAGCGCCTGCTGAACAACCTGATCCAGTTCGATGCGGCCGCCAACCCCGGCAACTCGGGCGGCCCGCTGGTGACGATGGACGGCGCCGTGGTCGGCATCGTCACCGCGATCCTGAACCCGACCGAGCACCGCACCTTCATCGGCATCGGCTTCGCGGTGCCGATCGACAGCGCGGCCAATGCGGCCGGCATGCCGCCGTTCTGATTTCCATCCCTTTCCGGAGCCCCCATGGACCCGTCCGACAGCCCGAACACCGCGACGCTGATGGAGCGGTTGCTGTACGAAGTCAAGCGCGTCGTCGTCGGGCAGGACAAGTTCCTCGAACGCGTGATGGTGGCCATCCTCGCGCAGGGCCACCTGCTGGTCGAAGGCGTGCCGGGCCTGGCCAAGACCATCACCGTCAAGACGCTGGCCACCACGCTGCGCGGCAGCTTCAAGCGCATCCAGTTCACGCCCGACCTGGTGCCCGCCGACCTGGTGGGCACGCGCATCTACAACCAGAAGACCGGCGAGTTCACCACCTCGCTGGGCCCGGTGTTCGCCAACCTGCTGCTGGCCGACGAGATCAACCGCGCGCCGGCCAAGGTGCAGAGCGCGCTGCTGGAGGTGATGCAGGAACGCCAGGTGACGATCGCCGGCGAGACGCACAAGGTACCGTCGCCCTTCCTGGTGATGGCGACGCAGAACCCGATCGAGACCGAGGGCACCTACCCGCTGCCCGAGGCCCAGGTCGACCGCTTCATGATGAAGGTGCTGGTCGGCTACCCGAGCGAGGAAGAAGAGTTCGTGATCGTCGAGCGCGTCACGGGCGATCCGGTGCAGGTGTCGCCGGTGGCCAGCACCGAGCAGCTGGCCGAGCTGCAGCACCGCTGCCGCAGCGTCTACGTCGACCCGGCGCTGATGCAGTACGCGGTGCGGCTGGTCAGCGCGACGCGCAACCCGGCGCGCTACGGCATGGCCGACCAGGCGAAGTTCATCAACTTCGGCGCCAGCCCGCGCGCCACCATCGGGCTGATCGAGGGCGCGCGTGCGATGGCGCTGCTGCGCGGGCGCAGCTATGCGCTGCCGGAGGACGTGCAGGACCTGGTGCCCGACGTGCTGCGCCACCGCCTGGTGCTGAGCTACGAGGCGCTGGCCGAGGGCCTGACCCCCGACCAGGTGGTGCACCGCATCGTCCAGAAGGTGCCCAAGCCGGACAAGCCGATGGCGCACCGGCCCGGGGAGGCCGCCGCGGGGCCGGGGCGGTCATGAACGACAGCGCCGATGCGGTGCTGCGCCGGCTGGAATGGACCGTGATCCGCCGGCTCGACGGCCTGCTGCAGGGCGACTACCGCACGCTGTGGCGCGGCACCGGGCTGGACCTGGCCGACCTGCGCGAATACCAGCACCACGACGACGTGCGCCACATCGACTGGAACGTCACCGCGCGGCTGCAGGTGCCGCACGTGCGCGAGTTCACCGAAGACCGCGAGATGAGCGCCTGGTTCCTGCTCGACCTGAGCGGCAGCGTCGATTTCGGCGGCCAGCGCAGCAAGCGCAGCGTGTCGGCCGAGTTCGTCACCGTGCTGGCGCGGCTGCTGACGCGGCACGGCAACCGGGTCGGCGCGGTGCTGTACGGCCGCGAGGTGGATGCGGTGCTGCCGCCGCGCACCGGGCGCACCCACGTGCTGAACCTGCTGCAGCGCATGCGCGCGCATGCCGCCCCCACCACGTCGGCCACCGACGGCACGCAGCTGGGCGACCTGCTGCAGCGCGCGGCGGCGATGATCCCGCGGCGCTCGATGGTCTTCGTCGTCTCCGACTTCATCAGCGGGCCCGGCTGGGCCGACCCGCTGGCGCGCCTGGCGCAGCGCCACGAGGTGCTGGCGGTGCGGCTGTACGACGAGATGGAACTCGACCTGCCGGACATCGGCCTGGTGACGCTGCAGGATGCCGAGACCGGCGAGCAGATGCTGGTGGACACGCACGACCCGGCTTTCCGCGAGCGCTTCGCGCGCATCGCCGACCTGCGCGAGGACGAGCTGCATGCCGCCTTCGCGCGCGCCGGCGTCGACACGCTGGAGCTGACCACCGACGATGACCTGGGCGAGGCGCTGCTGCGCTTCGTCGAGTTGCGCCGGCAACGCGCCCGCGCTTCGCACGGCGGCGGGATGGCCGCCCACCTGAGACCGCTTCGCCCGGGAGTTGCGGCATGAACTTCGTGTGGCCCCACCTGCTCTGGCTGCTGCTGCTCGTGCCGCTTCTGGTGCTGCTGTACCTGTGGCTGCTGCGCAAGCGCAAGAAGTCGACGCTGCGCTTCGCGAGCCTGGCCATCGTCAAGCAGGCCCAGGGCGGCGGCCCGGGCTGGCGCCGCCACGTGCCGCCGGCACTGCTGCTGCTGGCGCTGTCGGCGCTGATCGTCGCGACCGCGCGGCCGCTGGCGGTGGTGACGCTGCCGCTGCAGCAGGAGACCATCATCCTGGCGATGGACGTGTCCGGCAGCATGCGCGCCACCGACGTGCAGCCGGATCGCCTCACCGCCGCGCAGGAGGCGGCCAAGTCCTTCCTGGTCGAGCTGCCGCGCAGCGTGCGGGTGGGCGTGGTGTCGTTCGCCGGCACCGCCGCGGTGGTGCAGCCGCCGACGCAGAGCCGCGAGGACGTGGTGGCCGCCATCGACCGCTTCCAGCTGCAGCGCGGCACCGCGATCGGCAGCGGCATCGTGCTGTCGCTGGCCACCATCTTCCCCGACGCCGGCATCGACCTGTCGCAGATCACCGGCCAGCGCAACATGCCGCTCGGCCCGAACGACAAGCCGAAGCAGGATTTCGTGCCGGTGGCGCCGGGCTCGTATGCATCGGCGGCGGTGATCCTGCTGACCGACGGCCAGCGCACCACCGGGCCCGACCCGATCGATGCCGCGAAGATGGCGGCCGACCGCGGCGTCAAGGTCTATTCGGTGGGCATCGGCACCAAGGAAGGCGAGACCATCGGCTTCGAGGGCTGGTCGATGCGCGTGCGGCTGGACGAGGACACGCTGAAGAACATCGCCAACCTGACGCGCGGCGAGTACTTCTACGCCGGCACCGCCACCGACCTGAAGAAGGTCTACCAGAGCCTGAGCTCGCGGCTGATGGTCGAGAAGAAGGAGACCGAGGTCAGCAGCCTGCTGGCGGCGCTGGGCGCGGTGCTGGTGCTGCTGGCCGCCACGCTGTCGGTGTGGTGGTTCGGACGCGTCATGTAGCGGCATCGAACGGGCGCTGCGCGTACTCGATGCGGTCGCGTCCGCCGCGCTTGGCCCGGTACAGCGCCGCGTCGGCGGCCGCGATCATCGCCGCCACGCCGAGTTCGGCGGCAGGCTCCAGGCCGATGGCGCCGAACGAGCAGGTGACGGCGATGGGGGTGTCGCCGGCGTGCATCGGCGATGCGGCGATGACGGCGTGGATGCGGGCCAGGCGCTCGCGGTCTTCCGCCAGGTCGCCGCCCAGGCCGGGCATGACCAGCACGAACTCCTCGCCACCGTAGCGGCCGACGGCGTCGTACGGCCGGATGGCCCCCGACAAGCGGCCGACGAACTCGCGCAGCACGGCATCGCCCGCCGGGTGGCCATGGGTGTCATTGATGCGCTTGAAGTGATCGATGTCGGCCAGCACCAGCGTCATGGACTTGCGCTCGCGCCGCGTGCGGCCGACTTCGCGCTCGAGGATCTCCAGGATGGCGCGCCGGTTCCAGGCGCCGGTCAGCGCGTCCTTCGTGGCCTGCTCGCGCAACTGCTCCTGCGAGGCCTCGAGTTCGCGCGTGCGTTCGCGCACCAGGGCTTGCAGCCGCTGCTCGGCACGCACCAGCGCGCGCGTGCGCCACCACGACCAGGCCCAGGCCAGGCCGAGCGCCAGCACCGCGCAGGCGGCTTGGACAGTACGCGTGGCCCACCAGGGCGGTTCGATCTCGAAGTCGAGGGTCACGCGGGTCGACCGCGACCCGCGCTCCAGGTCGGCGGCCCGGGCCTCGAAGCGGTAGGTGCCGGCCGGCAGTCCGGTCAGGCGCACGTCGGGGTGCGCAGCCACGCTCCAGTGGTCGTCGAAGCCGGCGAGGCGGTATTCCAGCGCGACGGCGTTGCGGTCGCGGTACGAGGGGATGCCCAGCGCGATCTCCAGCGCCTCGTGCGACCAGGGCAGCGCGAGGCGGCGATCGACCGGCAGCGAGGTGCCGCCCCGGTTCACCGACAGGATGCTGACGGCGAGCGGCGCCGGCTTGAACAGCGACTGCGGGTCGAGCATGTGGGAAGCGCCGCGGCTGGTGCCGATCCAGATCGTGCCGTCGGTGTCCTCGTACAGGGCGCCGCCCGAGGTGTCGTTCCAGACCAGCCCGTTGCGCTGGTCGAGCAGGCGCCACAGCGTGCCGTTCCACACCGCCACGCCACCGTCGGTGTTGGCCCACAGCCAGCCGCGGCGATCTTCCAGCAGGGCCACGACGATGCGCCCGCGCAGCAGCGACGGTGTGATGTCGCTGGCCGCCAAGGCCTCGCCCTGCGGCACCAGGCGGCGCAGGCGCTGGTCGGCGCTGGCCGTGACGGCGCTGCCGTCGTGCAGGCAGGCGATGGCCGATTCGCGGCCGCCGCGTCCCGCCTCGATCCGGTGCGGCGCGCTCCAGCGCCCGTTCGCCATGCGCGCGACACCCAGGTCGCCGGCGAACCACAGCGTGCCGTCCGGCCCCTGGCACAGGTCCGTGAAGCTGCCCTTGGCCGCCGTGTCGACGCGGCGCGGCAGCGCGCCGGCGACCTCGGGCTGCCAGCGGTGCACGCCGTCGTTGGAGGCGATCCACAGCTCGCCGTCGCGCGCGCGCAGCACGCGGTAGAGGGAGGGCGCTTCGGGCACGCCCAGCACGGTGGCCGGCTGCGGCTGGGCCCCGGCGCTGAAGTGCAGCAGGTTCCCGGCGGCAGTGCCGGCCCACAGCCCGCCGGTGCCGTCCTGCTCGATGCTGGTCACCTCGCGTGCGGCCGGCGTATCGCGGCCCGCGGCGACGAAGCGGCGTGCCGCGGCGTCGAAGACGGCCAGGCCGCCGCCGGTCCCGACGTGCAGGCGCTGCGGCCCGGGCGGCCCGGCGCGGCGAGCCGCCCACACGGTGGATCGGGGCAGGCCGTCGGCGACCGACCAGTTCTCCCACAGGCCGTAGCCGCGCCATTGCAGCACGCCGGCGCCCAGCTGTGCCAGCCAGACCTCGCCGTCGCGATCGGCCAGCATGGCACGCAACCGGCCGCCCAGCGGCAACCCGGCGTCGGCGCCGAAGCGCTGCCACGAGCGGCCGTCCCAGCGCAGCAAGGCCTGCGGCACGGCGGTCAGGATGCGGCGCTGCGCGTCTTCGATCAACGGATAAAGACCGACCGGATCGTCGACGATCTGTGCGTCGCCGCGATCGATGAAGCGCGCGGCGCCGGGCGGCAGCTGCACCACGCCGCGCATGCCGCGCGCCCACAGTGACCCGTCGCGGCTGCGCAGCAGGCGGAACCAGCGCTGGCGCGGCACGCCGCGTTCGGCGCCCCAGACCTCCAGCTGGCCCGCCTGCAGGCGGCACAAGGCCTCGCCGCAGCCGAGCCACAGCTCGCCCTCACCCGTCGCCAGCACGCTCGACAGACCGGGCACCGGCAGCTGCACCGCGCCGGCACTCACCTGCCAGTGGACCCCGCCGTCGCTGCTGGCCACGGCCAGCAGCCGGCGGTCCCCGTCGACCACCCACAGCCGGCCCGCGGCGTCGAGCGACAAGGCCTGCGGAGAGAAGACGGCGATCGGCTTGCCGTCGTGGTCGATGCGGCTCAGCGCCCCGTTCTGCAGCACGAACAAGCCGTCGTGGGTGCCGATCCAGACCCGGCCGGCCGCGTCGGCAGCGAGCGCGATCACGTCGATCAGGCCCTGGTCGCCGCCGATGCGCTCGAAGCGCACCCCGTCGAAACGGTAGAGCCCGTTCTCGGTGCCGGCCCAGAGGAAGCCGGCATGGTCCTGCACGAGCGCCTTGGCGGCCAGGTTGTTCAGCCCGTCGGCCGGGCCGTACTCGCGCAGCGACATCTGCTCGGCGTGCGCGGCGAAGGCCTGGCCGGCCAGGCACACCCACCACCAGGTCCGCCAGGCTCGCCGGCCGCGCGTCACGCCGGCGCCTCGAAACGCACCGTGGCACGCAGCCCACCCAGCGGCGACTCGCCCAGCACCACCGTCGCGCCGTGCTGCCGCGCGACGCCGCGCACGATGGCCAGGCCCAGGCCCGTGCCGGGCTCGTCCTGCGCGGCGCGGCGGTAGAAGCGGTCGAACACGCGTTCGCGCTCCTGCGGGGGAACGCCGGGCCCGGCATCGTCGACCTGCAGCAGCGCGGCGCCCTCTTCCTGCGTGACGCGCAACTCCACGCGCGAACCCGGCGGCGCATGGCGCACCGCGTTGTCGGCCAGGTTGCGCACCAGCACCGACAGCGCGGTGCGGTCGCCGCGCACCGGCACCGGCACATCGGCGAACAGCGCGAACTCGGTGTGGCGCGACAGCGCGAACGCGGCCGAATCGGCCAGCACCTGGCGCACCACCTCGGCCAGGTCGACCGGCTCCATCGGCTGCGGCGGCGCGCCCGGCTCGGTGCGGGCCAGCGTCAGCAGCTGCTCGACCAGGCGCGCCGCGCGGTCGATGCCGGCGCTGAGCGCCGCGACCGCGTCGTCGCGCACCGCGGCGTCCGGTGCGCGCTTGAGCATCTGCAACTGCAGCTTCAGCGCGGTGAGCGGAGAGCGCAGTTCGTGCGCCGCGTCGGACACGAAGGCGCGCTGCGTCTCCAGCGACTCGCCCAGCCGCTGCAGCAGGCCGTTCAGCGCACCGACCAGCGGCGCCACCTCGTCGGGCAGGCCCTGCTCGGGCAGCGGCTCCAGCTGCTGCTCGCCGCGCTCGCGCAGCTGGGCGGCCACGCGGCGCAGCGGGCGCAGCGTCAGCGCCGCGATCCAACCCATCGCCAGTGCCATCACCGGGGCCAGCACCAGCAGCGGCGCCACGCTGCGCAGCGCCGCGCCGGCCGCCAGGCGCCGGCGGATCTGCACCGGCTGGGCCACCTGGATCACGCGATCGCCGGTGGCGACGCTGAAGGTGCGCCAGGTCTGCCCGCCGTTGTCCACGCCGGCCTGCACGTCGGCCAGGCCCAGCAGCACCCGGTTCGGCAGGTCGGCGTGGTCGCGCGTGGCGTAGATGCGGCGGCCGTCGACGCTCCAGATCTGCACGATGAAATCGAACTGCTCGTCGGCCAGCGCGTTCATCTGCTCGGGCGCGATCTCGCCCTGGTCGCGCAGCGACAGCGCCATCTGGCGCAGCTGGTAGTCGAACAGCGCCTCGGTCTCCATCAGCACGCCGCGGTACGTGATGGCGCCCATGATGGCGGCGGCCACCACCAGCATCGCGAGCAGCGCCAGCAGCAGGCGCAGGCGGATCGATTTCATCAAGGCGGCGTACCGGCCGAGCCGACGTAGTAGCCGACGCCGCGCATGTTCTGGATGAAGTCGGCGCCGAGCTTGCGGCGCAGCTGGTGGATGTAGACCGAGACGGCATTGCTCTCGATCTCTTCGCCCCAGCCGTAGAGGCGGTCTTCGAGCTGGGCGCGCGACAGCAGCGCGCCGGGGCGCACCATCAGCGCCTCGAGCACCGCGAACTCGCGCGCCGACAGCAGCACCGGCTTGCCGTCGCGCGTGACCTGGCGGGTGGCCGGGTCGAGCGTGACGCCGCCATGCGACAGCAGCGGCTGGGCGCGGCCGCTGTGGCGGCGCAGCACGGCGCGCATGCGGGCGCTGAGTTCGTCGAGCTCGAAGGGCTTGACCAGGTAGTCGTCGGCACCGGCATCCAGCCCGGCGACGCGGTCGACGACGCCGTCGCGCGCGGTCAGCACGATGACCGGCGTGGTGTCGTGGCGGGCGCGCAAGGCCCGCAGCACGCCCAGGCCGCCCTGCTC
>NZ_JBFUEB010000041.1:0-48372 GCF_056404395.1 Rhizobacter sp. P2_D12
GTGCGGCGGGCAGCGCCGCGGCAGGCGGCTGCATCGGATCGCGCGGCGGCTCGGCCGCCGCGGTGGCTCCGAGGCCGCAGGCCAGCAGCCAGGCGCAGAAGGGCTTCATCGGACGGCCTCCACCAGGTAGACGCGCAGCGCGAGTGCGCAGGCGCCGGTGGCGCTGCCGCTCAGTTTCAGCGTGTCCCAGCGCAGCCCCGGCAGCGCCTGTTCCAGCGCGGCCAGGTAGGCCACCAGATCGGCATAGCTGCCTCCCACGCCGAGATCGACGCCTTGCCAGCGCAGCGCCGCGGGGGGGCCGGATGCGGCCTGCGCGGCCGCGGGCGCTTCGGCCACCGTGGCCAGCTTCAGCAGCGTCAGGCGCTCGTGGCGTGCGAGCACGCGTTCGAGCAGCTGCGGCAGCGCCGCCTGCCCGTCGGCCGCCTGGCCGAGCCGGCGGATCTCGGCGTCCAGTGCATCCTGCTGCGCCTGTGCGTGGCGAATCTCGCCGCGCAGCCGGGCCTGCGGCGTCGACGGATCGGCCGGCTGGAGGGCGACCGCCAGTTGCGCGCGCAGCGCCGCCAGCTCGCTGTCCTGCTGCTTGTGGCGCAGCGACAGCTGCCGCTGCTCGGCGATCGCCGGCGACAGCACCAGCGAATCGGCCAGCGCGGCACACACCAGCGCCACCGACAGGAACAGGAAGCAGCGCTCGCGCAGGCCCAGCGCATCGATGCGCCGGGCCTGGCGCTCCCATGCCTGGCGCGCGCTCATGGCCCGCTCCCGGTGCGCACGATCACGAAGCGCCAGCCGGGGGCCTCCTGCTCGACCTGCAGCGTCGAGAGCGCCTGGCCGGCCAGCAGCGGCTCATGGTCGAGGCGGGCGATCCAGGGCTTCAGCGAGGCCGGGTCGAGGGTGCGGCCGCGCAGCGAGAGGCGCCCGCTGCCGGACACGATCTCCTCCAGCCAGGTGTCGTCCGGCACGGTCTGCGCGATCAGCCGCAGCCGGGCCGACGGCCCGCGGCCGTCGACGATGCGCCCGCGCATCAGTTCGGCCATCGCCTGCCGGCGTTCGGCCAGTCCGCGCTGCATCGATTGCAGGCCTTGCTCCAGGCTCGCCAGGTTGCCGCCGGCCGCCGGCTGGGCGGCGATCGCGCCGAGCAGCGATTGGCGCTCGCGCCCGTGCTGTGCGGCGCTGGCGTCGAGCTCGCGCCGCAGCGCCAGGTTCTGGATCGCGATCCACGCGCACAGCACGGCGATGCCGACGACCAGCGCCGCGAAGGCCTGCACCATCGCACGCGCCGAGAAATGCCGGTGCGGGCGCAGCAGGATCGGGATGTAGAGGTTGATCTGTTGGGGCATGGCGCACCTCAGGCGGGGCGGGTGTCGTTGCGCAGCAGCGCGCCGAGCAACGGCAGGCAGCGGTGCTGCAGTTCGGGGTCGTTGCCGCAGGCGGCACGGACTTCGCGGAACGCCGGGGCCACGTCGAGCACGTCGACGCGCTGGCCGAGCTGGCGGCCCAGCTGCGCGGCGAGCGCGACGCCGTGCTCGCCGGTGCCGAGCGTGATCGCCGCGAGCGGCAGGTCGGGCCAGCAGCGGTCCCAGAGGTCGAGCGAGCGCTGCAGCTCGATCACGATGCGGGGCGCATCGTCGCCGGCCGGCGGTTCGGAGTCGGCCGCATCGCTGCCGTAGTCGACGATGTCGGGCATGTCGGCACCGGCCAGCAGGCCGAGCGGCTGCGTCAGATCGGCGGGGGCGAAGCCGCTGTTGGCCGCCGCAGCGGGGGCCAGGGCGCCGTGCCAGTCGAGCCGGCGGGCGTAGAACAGCTCGTCGTTCGCGGTGATCGTCAGCAGGCACTGCTCGCCGTGGCGCAGCAGCAGCGCGCTGGCGCGTTCGCGGCGGCCGGCGGCGCGCGCCAGTGCCGACTGCAGGTTGCGCTGCGCGGTCTCGCGGATGTCGATGGCCTGGAGCTGCAGCCCCGCCGCCTCGCACAGCGCGGCCATCGCGTGGATGGCGCGGTTCGGGGCCACCGCGACGAAGGCCTGCTTCGGCCCGCGCGCGCGGCCGTCGCCGACCTGCAGCACGTCCAGCGTCATGTCGTCGATGTGGCCGTCGACCATGTCCTTGATGCGCCAGCGCGCGGCGGCCTTCAGCTCCTCCGGCGGCACGGCCGGCGCCTCGATCTGCAGCAGCGGGCAGTCGGCCAGCGCCAGCAGGCCGACCACCGGGCGGGCCGGCGGTGCGAGCGCGCGCAGCTGGCGCGCCAGGTCCGCCGGCCGCGCCGGATCGGCCTCGATCGAGCCGCAGCGCAGCAGGCGGCGCGGCAGGCCCGTGCTGCCGTCGGCATGGGCGTAGAGGAGCCGCGGTCCGTCCAGGCAGATCACCAGCGGGTCGAGGGGAGAGGGCTTGCGCCAGGGCCAAGGCATGTCAGGGGTTCTCGCGCTGGTGGATGAAGTTGTCGGCACCGCGGTACAGGCCGAAGGACGCCCGTGCGGACGGGTCGCGGTCGTGGCTGCTGCCGCACCAGGCGCCGCGCAGGTAGGGGCGGTTGGCGCCGGCGGTGGCGGCACCGGTGGGCGTCCAGGGTTGTTGGCAGGCGTTGTCGGTTGCGTTGCTGCCCAGGCTCAGCGCCACGTCCACCGTGCCGGCGTGGCCGGTGGCCGGCTTGGCGAGCACCAGGCTGCCGGCGCCGCTCGCCAGCGTGACCGGGCTGCCGGCGAGCACCGTGTCGGCCACGGTCAGCGTCTTGCGGTGGTTGCCGAAGTTCACTTCGCTGGCGAGGATCTTCGTGCAACTGTCCAGCGTGTTGGTCGCGAAGGCGCTGCCGTTCCAGTACTGCGCGGCCACCGGCAGGGCCAGCGTGCGGTCCTGCGAACCGATGGCGTTCTGCAGCCGCAGGCGGCCGAAGCGCAGCGTGACGCTGCCGAGGGCGCTGCGGTCGTTGCCGTCGGCCGGGGAGTCGGTGTCGAGGTCGTAGCTGCCGACCTGCACGCCATCGAGGTCGACCGGCCGGATGCCGAAGCTGGCGCTGAGTTCGGCCTCGGGGCCGTTGCCGCGCAGCGCAGCGGCGGTCAGCGCGATGCCGTTGGCAATGCCGGCGCTCCAGGTGCCGGAGGAGGTGCCGAGCGACAGGCGCGGCGACGTGCCGGTGCGGAACACCGTGCTGCCGGAGATGCCGGCGAGGTTGAAGATGCTCGGGTCGGCAAGGTCGAGGCGGGCAAAGCTGCCGGTGTAGTTGGTGGTGACTGCGCCCCCTGCGTTCTTGGCCGTCAGCGTGAACCCCAGCGAGAAGTTCTCGTCCAGGTAGGTGAAGGTGGAGGCCGGCGTGCAGCCGGCGTTGGCGCGATGCGTGACGGTGGCGCCGGACACCGCGAACGACGACGGAATGAAGCGGCCGACGCGCGTCGACGGGCTCCCGCTGCTGTTGAACACGACGGCGTCGAGGGACAGGCCGCTGCCCAGGAAATTGCTGACCACGCCGCTGGTGTCGAGCGCGAAGCTGCCCACTTCGGTGTACTGCAGCGAGCTTGTCGTGCCGGTGCCGGACGCGGTGCCGACGTTGCCGTTGTTGAGCGCGCCCAAGGTTCCGCCCGAGGGTGTCTGGCTGCCGGCCAGCGGCGACAGGCTGACGGTGGACGAGAACGACGGCGTCACGCCGCCGGCGGTCGTGGCCGCCAGCGAGGCCGCGGCATCGGGTGTGCCGTCATTGTTGCTGTCGGCGCCGCTCGCCCAGCGGTAGGCGGAGACCGTCGCCTGGAAGTTGCTGCCGGCTTTCGCGAACACCGTGTCCGTCGCGGCGGAGCCGCCCGGGTTCGGGGTCGTCGCGCCGCCGACGACCTGCTTGATGCCTTGCACGACGATGCCGAAGGGCCGCACCGTCAGCGTGTTGCCGGTGCCGCTGACCGGGGTGTCGGCATAGGCCAGCGAGTCGTCCAGCAGGTTCAGCGTGTAGCGGCCGATGTCGGTGGTGCCGAGGTTGAAGTTCGCGACGCCGTTGGCGAAGGCCAGCGTGAGGTTGTCGGACGCCGGCTTCGACGACGGGATCGTCAGCGCCGGCGACACCACGGTCGGTGCCGTCCAGCTGCCGCCGCTGTCGGTGCGCCACAGTTTCAGTGCACGGCTGCCGGTGTAGTCGGCGGCGATGCCGCAGCTGCCGGTCGACGGGTCCTTGCGGATCAGCGACACCGTGTGGTCGTGCGGGCGGCCGGCCACCGCGACGTCGGTGCCGGCGACCCGGGCGGCGGCATCTTCCGCGAGCGTGAAGGCGTTGTCGCGGAACGCGATCGTGGCGGAGGTCGAGGCCGATCCGCTGACGTCGGGGTCGCTGGCCGTGATGACGACGTTCTGCGCCAGCGTCTCGCCGAGCTTCAGCTTGACGACGCCGGCATCGGCGGTGGTGAAGGCGTAGCTGGCTGCGCCGTCGTTGGACGTGCCGTTGCCGAGCACGCCCGCTGGTGCCGGGCTGGAGCCGGCCGTCCAGTCGCCCCGCCCGGTCGAGGTGCTGAGCGACAGCGTGTTGGCGTACTGGGAGAGGATGTTGCCGGCGCTGTTGACGGCGCTGATGGTCACGGTGCTCGGCGTGCAGGTCGAGCCGCTGGTGTTGTCGACCGCGATGCTGAAGCCGGCGAGGGGGTCGGTGGCGCAGTAGTACAGGTTGTTGGCGGGGATGGTGGCGAAGACGCCGACGCCCGGGAGGCGCCAGCCGAGCCATAGCGAAGCGTCGTTGGTACGGTCGTAGTACTCCAGCACGATCGGCACATAGGTTCCGGCTTGCAGGTAGATGCTGGCGCTGATGTCGTAGGTGGCACTGTGGTCGAGCCAGTTGTCGATCATCGTGGTGCCATTGACGACCAGGCGCACACCGTCATCCGATCGGGTCTTGAAGTAGTAGAGGCCGCTCGTGTAGAGCCGAAGCAGGCCTTGCCAGCGCACCGAGAAGTTGTCGCTTCCGACCCCGCTGACCGGCACGCCGCTTCCCCACTCGAAATCGATCGGTCCGTCGATGCGCGTCACGGCCGTGCCGGTGAAAAAGGCGCCGGGCGTGCCGTTCTGGTCGTAGTAGGTGCCTTTCAGGCCGTTGGCGAATCGGGTCGTCGGCGACACGCTGACCGTGCTGCCGGCCACGATGGCGTTGCCTGCCAGATCGGCCACGTTGCTGATGCTCAGCTGAGCCGTGCTGGTGATGGGGCTGACGGTGAGCGCGACGGTGCGGCTGTCCGACTGCAGCACGGCGGCGCTGACGGTGTCGCCGTGGTTCAGGCTGTAGTTGCCGATCGCCTGGGCGGTGCTGCTGTCCACCTCCTCCGAGAACACCACGTACAACAGCGTGTTGCTGTTGCAGGCCATGGAGGCGGACGCGATCGTCGGCGGGGTGGTGTCGGTGATCCCGGTCATCAGGCCCTGCGTGCCGTTGCCGCGCGGGATGGTGACCAGGGTCGAGCCGACCGGCGACGGGCCGGACCATTTCAACTGGATGGTCGCGGCCCCGGTCCGGTCGTAGTACTCGAGGCGGAACTTGTAGCGCAGGCCGGCCGCCAGGTTGCCGGGGCACGACGCGCTGTAGGCGGTCGGACCCTGGTCGACCCAGTGGTTGATGAGCAGGTCGGACGCCCCGAAGGAGCCGTCGCGGCTGCAATCGACGTACAGGCGCACGCCATCGTCGGCCGTCACGTTGAAGGTGTAGGCGCCGGTCGCCGGGACCAGGATCTCGCCGGTGTAGCGCGCCAGGTAGCGGTCGGCATTGATGCCGGGGGCCGGCGATGCCGTGCTGGCGCTCACGTCGATCGTGCTCTCGGTGCGCTGCAACGCCGCCGTCGACGGGAAGGTCGGCGTGTCGCTGCCCGAATAGTGGAAGTACTCGGCCGTCACGCCCGGGATCTCGCCGGCCGGGGCACCCCCCGCGAAGGCCAGGGCCCCGAGCGCTGCGGCAAGCCGGTGGAGCAGCGTCATCGCGTGATCGTCCAGCTCAGCTGGCGCTCCACGTAGCTTGCATTCGGCGTGCCGCTGGCGGGGCAGGTGCCGGCGGTCGGTGCATTGCAGGCGTTGGCCTGCAGCCGGAACATGCGCAGGCTCGTGCTGCCGTCGGTCAGCGTGCCGGCGTCGGTGCAGGTGACGGTGACCGTGAAGCCGGACAGGCTACCGCCGGGCACCATGCTGGTCGTCGAAGGGCAGCCGCCGCTGAAGCGAAGGATGCGGTAGGCCCCCCATTCCACCCCCGCACGCGCGCTCTGGTAGGCCCGCGCCGCCTGCAGTTCGGTGCTGGCACCCTGGTGCTGCCGGGTGCTGACGACGGCCATCGCGCTGCCCAGCGCCGCGAGCACCACCAGGATGAACACGACGGACACCATCGTGAAGCCGCGGGCCGGGCGAGGCCGCCGCTCAGGGCAGGTTGTCGACGTGGACTGCATGGTAGAGCGAGACGCTCTCGGTGCCGGTCGACGTGGGGGTCGACAGCGTGAGGCGCAGGCGGACGAGGCCGGCGCGCGAGGCGACGATGGCCGCGTCGTAGTCGAACTGGYAGCCGGTCACGCCGGTCGCGAGGATGGCGGATGTGCCGCCGCTCGGCGGATCGGGCTGTGTCGTGACGAACCCATAATTCTGCTGGCGCGTCAGCGTGCCGTTGGCCAGGTCGCAGCGGTAGGTGACGGGCGGATCGACGGCCGTCACGCGGTAGGGCGCGGCGAGCGCAGCGGCCGGCAGCGGCGCCAGCGAATCGAGCGTGATCGTGGTCGCCGCCCCGGCCGCGTTGGTCGCGGTGCGCCGGTTGGAGCTGGCCTGCTCGGTCGCGTTGCCGTTGGCCGCATAGGCGTCCGAGCCGGTGATGCCGCTGCCCAGGTTGTAGAAAACCAGGTGCTGCGAGGCCGCCAGCGTCAGCGGCAGGCCCAGCAAGTCGAACGAGGTGTCGAGCACGCCGAAATCCAGGCGGCCGGTGGCGTCTTCGGTCTTGTAGCGTGCCGCGCCGGTGCTCGGGATGAGCTCCAGCGCGCGGCCCGAGGCACTCACGCGGGTGCTGTTGGCCAGCGCGACGTGCAGGTCGCGGCCGATGCGCCGCAGCGCCCGGTCGGCGGTGTCGACCAGTGCGGCACGTGCCACGGTGTCGAGGTAGGCCCGCACCGGTTGGACGATGAAGCGCGTGACGACGGCCGCGAGCAGGCCGGTGATGGCGATGACGATCACCGCCTCGATCAGCGTGAAGCCGCTGCAGCGGCGAGCGGGGCAGTCAGAAGGCTGCATTGGGAAGCGACCGGACGCGGTAGCCATCGAGCTGCAGGGTGCTGCCGCCCGGCGTCGTGACGCTGACGGTGATGCGCAAGGCGCGCTGCTCGGAGGCAGGCAGGTCGTTCAGGGTGTCGTAGGCCACCGACACCGCTGCCGCATAGCCGGACAGCCCGCTCACCGCGGTGTTCGTGATGTCGACGATGCCGTTCATCGTGTGGCCGTGGTAGTCGTTGACGTTGTCGAACTGCGGCGTGACAAAGCGCGTCTCGCCGCCTTCCGGCCCGATCGCCTCGGCGGAAACGGTGCAGCCGCTGCTGTTCGATGCGGTGCCGACGGCGGGATCGTCGGGATCGCAGATCGTGAACGGCATCAACTCGATCTCCTCGAGCAGCGATTCCGCGATCGCCAGCGCCTGGCGCTGCTGCAGCGGATCGGCGCTGTGCGCACCGGCCTGGACGAAGACGCGCAGCACGCCCGCCAGTGCCGCGCCGAGCACCACCATGAAGATCACGAGCTCGATCAGCGACAGGCCGTGTTGGAGCGGGCGGGGGTGACCGGAGGACAGCGGGCGCATGGCGGTCATATCGGGGCGACGCTTCGCTGCTGGAGGGTACAGATCAACCTGCCTTGCCCAGCGCCGCCTGGCCGAGGCTCCACAGCGGCAGGAACACGCCGAGCGCGAGCACCAGCACCAGGCCGGCGATCACCAGCAGCAACAGCGGTTCGATCGCGCTCGCGAGGCTCTTGATGCCGTAGTCGGTCTCGCGCTCGTACATCGCGGCGATCTCGAGCAGCAGGCCGTCGAGTTCGCCGGTCTCCTCGCCGACGGCAATCATCTGCAGCACCACCGGCGTGAAGACGCCGCTGGCCGCCGCGCAGCGCGACAGGCTGCCGCCGCGTTCGACACCGTCGCGCATCTGCTCGATGCGGCTGGCGATCCAGGCGTTCTCCACCGTCTGCGCCACCACCGTCATCGCCTGGCTGAGCGGCACGCCGCTGCGCGAGGCGAGCGCGAAGCTGCGCGCGAAGCGGGCCAGCGTGGCCTTCAGGATGATCGGTCCGGCGATCGGCAGGTGCAGCTTGAAGCGATCCCAGAGGTAGCGTCCGGCCGGCGTGGCCAGCCATGAGCGCACCAGCACCGTCGCTGCGGCAGCACCCGCCAGCAGGGCCGGCCACCACGCGAGCGTGAAGGCCGAGAAGCCGAGCAGCAGCCGCGTCATCGGCGGCAGCTGGGCCTTGAAGCCGGCGAACACGCTGGCAAAGGTGGGCAGCACGAACAGGTTGATGACGACCAGCGCGATCGCCAGCGCCACCACCACCATCGCCGGGTAGCGCAGTGCCTGGCGGATGCGGGCGCGGATGTCCATCTCGAACTCGATGTGCTCCGACAGGCGCTGGAAGACCTCGGGCAGCCGCCCGGTCATCTCGCCGACCCGGACCATCGCGACGTAGAACGGCGTGAAGACCCGCGGGTGGCGTGCCAGCGCGCTCGACAGGTCGCGCCCCTGGTCGAGGCAGGCGCGCACGTCGGCCAGCAGCTGGGCGAGCGCGGGCTTGACGGCCGAAGCCTGCAGCCCGGCCAGCGCCCGCAGCAGCGGCACGCCGGCGCGCTGCAGCGTGAACATCTGGCGCGACAGCACCAGCGTGTCCTGCAGGTCGACGGCCCGGCTGTGCAGCGCCTGCCACCAGTCGGGCGCGGTCGTCGACAGGGCGTCGGCGTTCGCCTCGATCGCCACCGGCGTCACGCCGCCGGCCATCAGCTGTTCGGCGGCGGCCGATTCGGTGGCCGCGTGGATCAGGCCGGTGATCAGTTCGCCGCGCCGGTTGCGGCCTTTCCAGGTGTAGCGGTCCATCGCGGCCTGCGTCAGTCGAGTTCGGTGGTCAGCCGCATCGCCTCGGCGACCGAGGTGCGGCCGGCGCGGACGAGTTCGCAGGCGCGGTGCGCCAGCGTCTGGCCCTGCATGCGCTGGCGCGCCGCCGCCAGGAAGGCCGCCGGGTCGCCGCGGGTCGCGCTCTGCGCCAGCGCGGCGTCCATCTCCAGCATCTCGTAGACGCCGAGCCGGCCGGCGTAGCCGGTGCCGTTGCAGGCCTGGCAGCCCCGCCCGCGCAGCGTCGGCAGCGCGCTGTCGGCGGCCATCGTGCCCAGCCACGCGGCCTCTTGCGGGGTCGACAGGTGCGGTTGCACGCAGTGCGGGCAGTTGCCGCGCACCAGCCGCTGCGCGATCACCGCCTGCAGCGCGGTCGCGACCATGAAGGCCGGCACGCCCATGTCGAGCAGCCGGAACGGCGTGCTGGCGGCGTCGCGCGTGTGCAGCGTCGACAGCACCAGGTGGCCGGTGATCGCCGCGCGCAGCCCGATCTCGGCGGTTTCGGGGTCGCGCATCTCGCCGACCAGGATCACGTCCGGGTCCTGGCGCAGCGTGGCACGCAGCACGCGCGCGAAGCTCAGCTCGATCCTGTCGTTCACCTGCACCTGGGTCAGGCCGGGCAGGCGGTACTCGACCGGGTCCTCGACGGTGATCACCTTGTTGCTGACGGCGTCGACCTCGGACAGCGCGGCATACAGCGTGGTCGTCTTGCCCGAGCCGGTGGGGCCGGTCACCAGCACCGTGCCGGTGCTGCGGCCGAGCAGCTCGCGAAAGCGCACCAGCATCGCATCGGGCATGCCGATCGCATCGAGCCGGCGGATCTCGCTGCCCTGGCCGAGCAGGCGCATCACGACCGATTCGCCGTACTGGCTCGGCAGCGTCGACAGCCGCACGTCGATCGTGCGCTCGCGCAGCCGCAGCGAGAAGCGGCCATCCTGCGGCAGGCGCTTCTCCGAGATGTCGAGGCTGGCCATCAACTTCAGGCGCTGGGCCAGCGCGGCGGCGATGCGCTTGTCGGCCTGCGTCTGCGTGTGCAGCACGCCGTCGACGCGGCTGCGGATCAGCAGTTCGTGTTCCTGCGGCTCCAGGTGCACGTCGGAGGCGCCGATCTGCATCGCATCCTCGAACACCGACTGCAGCAGCCGCATCACCGGCGCGTCCTCCTGGCCGACCGAAGCCTGCAGCGTGCCGAAGTCGAGCGCGTCGCCGATGTCCTTCTCGAGCGCCTTGGCCAGGCCGGTGATCTCTTCGGTGCGCCGGTAGTGGCGGTCGAAGGCCGGCGCGAGCTGGCTCTCGGGCACGACGGCGACCTGGATGCTGCGCTTGAGCAGGCGCGAGATGTCGTCGTAGGCGACCAGGTCGAGCGGATCGGCGAAGGCCACCAGCACGTGGTCGCCGCGGTCTTCGAGCACCATCGCGCGGTGGCGCCGCGCGGCGGCTTCGCCGAGCAGCCGCACCTGTTCGCTCTTCAGCGGAAAGCGGTTCAGGTTGACCACCGGTGCGCGCAGCTGGCGCGCCAGCGCGTGGGCCAGGGACTCCTCGTTCAGCACGCCGCGTTCGACCAGCACGCGGCCGAGCTTGCGGCCGCTGGCGGCCTGCTGCTCGAGCGCCTGCTTCAGCTGTTCTTCGGACACCAGGCGCTGCGCCAGCAGCACGTCGCCCAGCCGCATCCGGTCCTGCCGCCCTGCAGCGGCCGCGGACCCGGCGCCGGATGCGTCGGGCTTCATGGCCGCGCGCTCCCGCGGCGGCCGCCCGGGGGGATCAGGAGTTGCTGGTCGCCCGCACCTCGGCGAGGCTGGTGATGCCCTGCAGCACCTTCTCGATGCCGTCCTGGCGCAGCGTGCGCATGCCTTCGACCAGCGCCGCCTGCAGCAGTTGCTCGGCGCGCGCGCTGGTCTGGATCAGCCGGCGCAGTTCGCGCGAGACGATCATCAGCTCGTGCAAGCCGGCGCGCCCCTTCTGCCCGGTGCCGCCGCACTTGTCGCAGCCCGGGCTGTGGTGGCTCATCAAGCGGCCCTGCTGGCCAAACCGTTCTGTCCATTCGCTTCGTATCAGGTCTCGTTGGAACCGAGGGTGATCTTGCGGACAGATATGCAAGTAATCGTGCAGAAGCTCGTCGATTTGCTCCTCGGTTGCCAACACCGACACACGGCAGTGGGCACACAAACGTCTCACCAACCTTTGTGCCAGTACACCCAGCAGGGAGTCTGCAAAGTTGAACGGGTCCAGGCCCATGTCGATCAGGCGGGTCACGGTCTCGGGCGCGCTGTTGGTGTGCAGCGTGGACAGCACCAGGTGGCCGGTCAGCGAGGCCTCGATGCCCATCTGCGCGGTCTCGGTGTCGCGCATCTCGCCGACCATGATCACGTCCGGGTCGGCGCGCAGGAAGGCGCGCAGGGCCTTCGCGAAGGTCCAGTCGATCTTCGGGTTGACCTGCACCTGGCGCAGCCCGGGCTGGGTGATTTCCACCGGGTCCTCGGCGGTCCAGATCTTGCGCTCGGGCACGTTGATGTGGCTGAGCGCCGAGTGCAGCGTGGTGGTCTTGCCGGATCCGGTGGGGCCGACGCACAGCACCAGGCCGTAGGGGCGTTCCATCGCCTCCTTCAGGTGCGCCAGGTTCCACGGGCTCAGGCCCAGGTTGTCCAGCGGGATCGGCTTGGCCGAGGCCAGGATCCGCATCACGACGTCCTCCAGCCCGCTGTTGGTCGGGATGGTGGCCACGCGCAGCTCGATCCTGTGCTGGGCCGAGAACTTGGCGAAGTTGATCTTGCCGTCCTGCGGCTTGCGGCGTTCGGAGATGTCCAGGTCGCACATGATCTTGATGCGGGCGATCAGCGCATTGCGGTAGTTCGGCGGCAGCTCCAGGTGGGTGTGCAGCGTACCGTCCTTGCGGAAGCGGACCTTGATCTTGTCGCGGCCCGGGTAGCTCTCGATGTGGATGTCGGAGACGCCTTCCTTGTGCGCCTCGATGATCATGTTGTTGATCAGGCGCACCAGCGAGTTGTCGGACTGCTCGATCTGGCGCTCGTCCTCGAAGCCCGGCAGGCCGGAGTGCTCCTTCTCGAGCGTCTCCATCAGCTTGCCGGTGTCGGCGGGGTCGAACTCGATCGGCTTGTCGGGCGATTCGCCCGTGGCGGCCTGCATCGTGGCGGCCCCGATGCGCTCGTAGGCTTCGAAGATGCTGTCGCCGACCGCGCGGCCGAGCGCGAGCACCGGCACCACCTTCATCTGCGCGATGAACTCGACTTCGTCGACCGCGTTGCGGCGGCGCGCCGGGTCGTCGATCGCGATCACCAGCCGGCCTTCGCGGATCAGCAGCGGCATCACCTGCAGCCGCGCCGCGGCGGCATAGGGCAGCTTGCGCAGCGCCTCCGGCTCGACCGGGAAGGCGTTCACGTTGACGACCGGGTAGCCCATCTTGCGGGCCAGCGCCGTCTGCAGGTCTTCGCGCGAGACGGTGCCCATGCGCACCAGCAGCTCGCCGAGCGGCACGCTGCGGTCGCTCTTCTGCTGCGCGAGCGCGTCCTGCAGCTGTTCCTCGGTGACCAGGCCGAGCGAGGTCAGCGCCTCGCCGATGCGCACCATCGGCATCTTGGCCTGCTGCTCGATCGCGCTGAGCAACTGCGTCGGCGTGACGATCTGGCGCGACACCAGGATGTCGCCGAGCTTCTGGTTGCGCAACTGCAGCTGCATGTCGGCGGCCTCGGCCACTTGCTGCGGCGTCGCGATCTTCTGTGCCACCAGCAGCTCGCCGATGCGCTCGCCGATCTCGAAGCTGTCATACGCCTCGCGCGGCACGAACAGGCGCTGCACCGCGCCCTTGTCGTCGATCGGCGGGAACAGGAACAGCCCGTGCGGCGTCTCGACGTGGCCGATGGTGCTGCCTTCCAGCGCCGCGCCGGCCTTCAGCGTCACCTTGTAGCGGCTGGACGGGCGGTGCTCCAGCATGCCGGCGTGCGGGTCGCGGCTGCCGTCGCTGGCCGGGCGCAGCGGCTCGACCACGCGCAGGCTGCGGAACTGCGAGAAGCGCAGCGGCATCGTCGTGCGCGCCGGCGGGACTTGCACGTGGGCCACGGTTTCCTCGGGCACGAAGAAGATCAGGCGGCCGCTCATCTCGCGGTCGTTCAGCCCGACGATCTGGCACGCCTGCGGCTGGTTCTGCTCCAGCGCGTCGGGGTAGGCGGCGAACGGCGGCGTCGGCCAGCGGAAGCCGGCGTGGCGCGCCTTCTCGGCCGGCGCGGGTGCCGGTGCGGGGGGCGGGGCGAGCGAGATGTTCGGCAGGTCGAGCGCCCATTGCGCCGGAGGAGTCAGATCGGACACGGTCCATCCCTTCGAAGGTGCCCGTCACTGTATGAGTGCGGGCTTACCGCCCAAGGCGCGAAATGACGGGGTTTTGGGGGCCAGACTCCCGCCCTGTTCGATAGCGAGCGCCAGGGTCGTTCGACCCGGATTTGGTCGAAGATCGCACTTGCTGCGCCGAAGTGCTGTCCCTACGATGCACCGCACGGCGCTCGACCGGTCCATTCCGGCTCGAAGACGACCCACAACGGCCGACCACGGCCGAACCAGGAGACAAGCAAGGTGATCCGCTGGGACGATCTGTCGCCGGGTGAACTGGCAGTGCTCGAGGCCGTGTTCTGGTCGGCGAGCAGCTCGCGCAGCGGGCTGGCCGCGGCATCCACGTTCTCGAAGAGCAAGGCCAATGCGGCCGTCGCCGGGCTGATCGAGCGCGGCCTGCTCGAAGAGATCGGCCTGCAGGCCTCGTCCGGCGGGCGCCGTCCCGAGGCCTTGCGCATGAGCCGCGCCGTCGGCGTGCTGGCCTGCATCGACCTGGGCGCCACCAGCCTGGACGTGGCCATCCTGTCGCCCGACATGGGCGTGCTGGCCCACCATGCCGAGCCGGCCGACGTGCGCGCCAGCCCGGCGGTGCTGCTGTCGCGCATCCGCGAGCTGCTGCGCGAGCTGCTGCAGCGCTGCGGCGCAAGCCGCAAGGAGGTGATCGGCATCGGCATGGGCGTGCCCGGACCGGTGGCCTTCGGCAGCGGGCTGCTGGTCAACCCGCCGCTGATGCCGGGCTGGGAAGGGCTGTCGATCCGCGAGGTGCTGGGCGAGGACTACGACGCGCCGGTCTTCATCGACAACGACGTCAACGTGATGGCGCTGGGCGAGCTGTGGCGGCTGCACCGGCGGCTGCCCAACTTCCTGGTGGTCAAGGTGGGCACCGGAATCGGCTGCGGCATCGTGTGCCATGGCGAGGTCTACCGCGGCGCCGACGGCTCGGCCGGCGACGTCGGCCACATCTGCGTCGACCCGGACGGGCCACGCTGCCATTGCGGCAACCTCGGGTGCGTCGAGGCGATGGCGGCGGGGCCGGCGATCTCGCGCATGGCGGTGGAGGCGGCGCAGTCGGGGCAGAGCGCGCTGCTGGCCCAGGTGCTGCAGGCGCAGGGCAGCATCTCGCCGGTGGACGTCGGGCAGGCGAGCCGCGCCGGCGATGCGGCGGCGCACGGCATCGTGCAGCGCGCCGGCACGCGCATCGGGCAGATGCTGGCGTCGGTGGTGAACTTCTTCAACCCGTCGCACGTGTTCATCGGCGGCGGCATCACCGGCCTCGGACCGCTGCTGCTGGCGTCGATCCGGCAGAGCGTGTACCACCGCTCGCTGGCGCTGTCGACGCGGCACCTGGACATCCAGTACGCGCCGCTCGGCGAACGCACCGGCGTGGTCGGGGCGGGGGTGCTGGCGCTGCAAGAGACGATGCGGGCATCGACATGAGCTTGCATGTTGCCTTTGGCGAGGTCACCAAGGACTTCGGCCCGGTGCGCGTGCTGCACGGCGTCAGCTTCGAGCTCGAGCCCGGCCGCGTCTACGGCCTGCTGGGCGAGAACGGCGCCGGCAAGTCGACGCTGATGAAGATCCTGTCCGGCTACGAAGCCTTGAGCGACGGCGAGTTGCGCATCGACGGCGTGCCGCAGCGCTTCGGCAACTCGCGCGATGCCGAGCGCCAGGGCATCGTGCTGATCCACCAGGAATTCAATCTCGCCGAAGACCTGAGCATCGCGCAGAACATCTTCCTCGGCCACGAACGCCGCCGCGGCTGGTTGCTCGACGACGCGGCGATGCGCGACGAAGCGCGCCGCGTGCTGCAGCAGGTGGGCCTGCAGGCCGACCCCGACACCCGCGTGCGCCAGCTGATCGTCGCCGAGAAGCAGCTGGTCGAGATCGCGAAGGCGTTGTCGCGAAAGGCACGCCTGCTGATCATGGACGAGCCGACCGCCACGCTGACGCCCGGCGAGACGCAGCGCCTGTTCGCGCTGATCGCGCAGCTGAAGGCCGACGGCGTGACCATCGTCTACATCTCGCACAAGCTCGACGAGGTGGAGCGCATCACCGACGAGATCGTCGTGATGCGCGACGGCCGCTTCGTCACGCGCGCCGCCACCGCCGGGCTGTCGCGCCAGCAGATGGCCAACCTGATGGTCGGGCGCGAGCTGTCGGACATGTTCCCGGTCAAGCTGCCGCCGGCACGCGATGCGCAGCCGCTGCTGAAGGTCGAGGGCCTCTCGGTGCCCGGCTGGGCGCACGACGTCGGCTTCGAGGTGCGGGCCGGCGAGATCCTCGGCTTCGCTGGTCTGGTGGGCGCCGGGCGCACCGAGATGTTCGAGGGCCTGCTCGGCCTGCGCCCGCGCAGCGCCGGCCGCATCGAGCTGAACGGCGCCGAGCTGCGCCTGCGCAGCCCGCGCGAGGCCGCGCAGCACGGCCTCACGTACCTCAGCGAAGACCGCAAGGGCAAGGGGCTGCACGTGCGGCTGTCGCTGCGCGACAACCTGACGCTGATGGACCTGGCGCGCCACACGCACCCGCTGCTCGACCCGGCCTCGGAGCAGCAGGCGCTGCAGCAGGCGGTGGCCGATTTCGGCATCCGCACGCGCGATCTCGCCAGCCGCGCGTCGTCGCTGTCGGGCGGCAACCAGCAGAAACTCGCGATCGCCAAGGTGCTGCAGCCGCAGCCGCGCGTCGTCGTGCTGGACGAGCCGACGCGCGGCGTCGACGTCGGCGCCAAGCGCGACATCTATTTCCTGATCCAGCGCCTGGCCGAACAGGGCCGCGGCGTGGTGGTGATTTCATCCGAGCTGATCGAGCTGATCGGCCTGTGCCACCGCGTCGTCGTGATGCGCGCGGGCGCGGTGCAGGCCACGCTGTCGGCCGACCAGTTGAGCGAAGAGGAGCTGATAGCCCATGCCACAGGAACACATTAGGACCCCTCGGCCGTCGGGTACGCCGGCCGATCCCCCGGGGGGATCCGGGCCGGCTTGGGGCGGCCCGGCGCTCGGCCCGGACTCGGCGGCGACCGCCAGATGGCGCCTGCGGTTGCAGGCCGCCGGCCCCTGGCTCGGCCTCGTCCTGCTGTGCATCGCCGGCACCTTGCTGAACGGCGACTTCGCGACCTGGGACAACGCGATGAACGTGCTGACCCGCACCGCCTTCATCGGCATCATCGCGGTCGGCATGTGCTTCGTGATCATCAGCGGCGGCATCGACCTGTCGGTGGGCTCGATGGCGGCGCTGATCGCCGGCAGCATGATCCTGCTGATGAACGGCATCGCCGCGCAGGTCGGCTCGCCGGTGCTGACGGTGGCGATCGGCATCGGGTTCGCGCTCGCGCTCGGCGCCATCTTCGGCCTGGCGCACGGGCTGCTCGTCACCAAGGGCCGCATCGAGCCATTCATCGTCACGCTGGGCACGCTGGGCATCTTCCGCGCGTACCTGACCTACCTGGCCAACGGCGGTGCGATCACGCTGGACGGCAAGCTGTCCGACGTCTACAGCCCGGTCTACTACGGCAGCCTGCTGGGCGTGCCGTTCCCGATCTGGGTCTTCGCCGGCGTCGCGCTGGTCGGCGCGCTGATCCTCAACCGCACCGGTTACGGCCGCTACGTGCAGGCGATCGGCTCCAACGAGCAGGTGGCGCGCTATGCCGCCGTCAACGTCGACCGCATCAAGGTGCTGACCTACATGCTGCTGGGCGTGTGCGTCGGCGTGGCCACCGTGCTGTACGTGCCGCGCCTCGGCTCGGCCTCGCCGACCACCGGGCTGCTGTGGGAGCTGGAGGCGATCGCCGCGGTGATCGTCGGCGGCACTGCGCTGAAGGGCGGCGAGGGCCGCATCACCGGCACCGTGATCGGCGCCGTGCTGCTCTCGGTCATCAGCAACATCCTGAACCTGACCAGCATCATCAGCGTGTACCTGAACGCCGCCGTGCAGGGCGTCGTGATCATCATCGTCGCGTTCCTGCAGCGCGGCCGCCGCTAGAGAAGAAAGTGTTTTCCCGGGCCGGCAACGGCCCATCTTGTGTGCAAAGACCAGATCGACAACAGGAGACGAGTTCCATGAAATTCATTCCCCGCATCCTCGTGACGCTGGCGGCGCTGGCCGCCGGCGTGAGCGCCGCAACGTCGGCTTTCGCCCAGGACAAGGTCGTGATGGGCGTGTCCATCCCCGCGGCCACGCACGGCTGGGCCGGCGGCGTCGTCTACTGGGCCAACCGCACCAAGGGCGAGCTGGAGAAGGCCCACCCCGGCCTCCAGGTGATCGTCAAGACGGCAGGCTCGGCCTCGGAGCAGGCCAACCAGGTGCAGGACCTGCAGACGGTCAACAAGATCAACACGCTGGTGATCCTGCCGTTCGAGTCGGCGCCGCTGACGCAGCCGGTGGCCCAGGTCAAGGCCAAGGGCGTCTACGTGACGGTGGTCGACCGCGGCCTGACCGACACCAGTGCGCAGAACGCCTACGTGGCCGGCGACAACCCGGGCTTCGGCAAGGTGGCCGCCGAGTACATGGCCAAGGCCATGGGCGGCAAGGGCAACGTCGTGATCCTGCGCGGCATCCCGACGGTGATCGACAACCAGCGCGTCGACGCCTTCAACGCGGTGATGAAGACCCACCCGGACATCAAGGTGCTGGATGCCAAGCACGGCAACTGGAACCGCGACGACGCCTTCAAGGTGATGCAGGACTACCTGACGCGCTTCAAGCAGATCGACGCGGTGTGGGCCTCGGACGACGACATGGCGGTGGGCGTGCAGAAGGCGATCGACCAGGCCAAGCGCAGCGACGTCAAGCTGGTGATCGGCGGTGCCGGCTCGAAGGACTACATCAAGAAGGTGATGGACGGCGACAAGGTCGTCACCGCCGACGTGACCTACTCGCCCAGCATGATCGCCGACGCGATGAAGATGACCGCCGAGGCGCGCGTGAAGGGCGCGGCGATGCCGGCCACCACCATCATCCCGTCGGTGCTGATCACGAAGGACAACGCCGCCAAGTACTACGTGCCCGACTCCCCGTTCTGAGAAGGAGCTGACCATGGCCAGACCCGTCACCCTGTTCACCGGCCAGTGGGCCGACCTGTCGCTCGCCGAACTGGCGCCCCTTGCCAAGAAGATGGGGTACGACGGGCTGGAGCTCGCCTGCTGGGGCGACCATTTCAACGTGCAGGAGGCGCTGCAGTCCGAGCGCTACGTCGCCGACAAGCGGCGCCTGCTGGAGCAGCACGGCCTGCAGTGCTTCGCGATCGGCAACCACCTGACCGGCCAGGCGGTGTGCGACCTGATCGACGAACGGCACAAGTCCGTGCTGCCGCCCCATGTGTGGGGCGACGGCGAGCCGGAAGGCGTGCGCCGGCGCGCCGCGAAGGAGATGCAGGACACCGCGCGTGCCGCCGCGAAGTTCGGCGCGAAGACGGTGACCGGCTTCACCGGCTCGTCGATCTGGCATGCGCTGTATGCCTTCCCGCCCACCAACCAGGCGTTCTGGAACCGGGGCTTCGAGGACTTCGCGACGCGCTGGACGCCCATCCTCGACATGTTCGAGGAGGTCGACGTCAACTTCGCGCTCGAGGTGCACCCGACCGAGATCGCGTTCGACACCGCGAGCAGCCAGCGCGCGATCGAGGCCGTCAAGGGGCACAAGCGCTTCGGCTTCAACTTCGATCCGAGCCACCTGGGCTACCAGGGCGTCGACTACGTGAAGTTCCTGCGCACGTTCGGCGAGCGCATCTTCAACGTGCACATGAAGGACGTGTGGTGGGGCAAGGGCGACGGCACGGTGGGCGTGTTCGGCGGCCACACCAGCTTCGGCGATGCGCGGCGCTTCTGGGATTTCCGCAGCGTCGGGCGCGGCATGATCGATTTCGAGGGGATCATCGTCGCGCTGAACGACATCCGCTACCAGGGGCCGCTGAGCGTCGAGTGGGAAGACAGCCGCATGGACCGCGTGCACGGCGCGACCGAGAGCGCGGCGTTCTCGCGCCGGCTCGATTTCAAGCCGTCGGCGCGTGCCTTCGACGCATCGTTCGAGAAATGAGAGGCCGCTGATGCGCAAACTGCGATACGCGATGGTCGGTGGCGGCCGGGGCGCCTTCATCGGTGCGGTGCACCGCAAGGCGATGGCGCTGGACGGGCAGATCGAGCTGGTGGCGGGCGCGCTGTCGGCCGATGCCGGGAAGGCGAAAGCCTCGGGGCGCGACCTGGGCCTGGCCGACGCGCGCAACCACGGCAGCTGGCAGGCGCTGCTGGACGACGAGCTGAAGCGGCCGCGCGGCGAGCGCATCGATTTCGTCAGCATCGTGACGCCCAACCACGTGCACTTCGAGGTGGCGAAGGCCTTCACCGAGGCCGGCATCCACGTGGTGTGCGACAAGCCACTGGTGCACACCAGCGAGCAGGCGCAGGCGCTGCTGGCGGCGCGCGAGCGCAGCGGCACGGTGTTCGGCGTCACGCACAACTACACCGGCTACCCGATGGTGCGGCAGGCGCGCGAGATGGTGCGGGGCGGCGAGCTGGGCGAGATCCGCAAGGTGATCGTCGAATACAACCAGGGCTGGCTTGCGACGCAGCTGGAGAGCACCGACCACAAGCAGGCCGACTGGCGCGTCGACCCGGCCCGCAGCGGCATCGTCGGCGCGATCGGCGACATCGGCACGCATGCCGAGAACCTGGTGGCCAGCGTGTGCGGGCTGGAGATCGAGGCCTTGTGCGCCGACCTCACCGCCTTCGTGCCGGGCCGGCGGCTCGACGACGACGGCAACATGCTGCTGCGCTACCGCAACGGCGCACGCGGCGTGCTGATCGCATCGCAGATCGAGATCGGCGGCGAGAACGACCTGCGGCTGCGGGTGTTCGGCACGCAGGGCTCGCTCGCCTGGCAGCAGGAAGACCCGAACCTGCTGGTGCACGCGACGCTCGACGGGCCGAAGCGGCTGCTGACGCGCGGCTCGCCATGGTTGTGCGATGCGGCGAAGAAGGCCTCGCGGCTGCCGACCGGGCATCCGGAGGCGTTCATCGAGGCGTTCGCGAACCTCTACCTGGGGGTGGCGGAGGCGATCCTCGCGAAGGAGGCGGGGCGGGCGCTCGCGCCGCTGGAAGGCGACTTCCCGACGCTCGAGGACGGCGCGCGCGGCGTCAAGTTCATGGAGAAGACGGTGGAGTCGAGCCGCTCCACCGCGAAGTGGACGCCGTGGTAGCCCGGATGCCCCTCCGGGTCGGCGGGGACGTTACAGGTCGGCCTTGCGAATCCGCACGGCCTTCCTCTTCTCCGGCTCGGCCGGCTTGACGGTTGCAACCAAGGCCGATTCCGGCGTCACCGCCGGGGCCTCGCCCGCATCCGCCTTCGCCTCGTCCGCCTTGATCACCCGCGTGTACGGCGCCAGGATCCCGACCATCTGCCCATAGATCTTCGGGTTGCCGGCCACCACCTCGCGCTGGTACATGAAGTCCGACTCGCCGGTGAAGTTGCCGATCAGCCCGCCGGCCTCGGTGATCATCAGCGAACCGGCGGCGATGTCCCAGGGGTTCAGCCCGGTCTCGAAGAAGCCGTCGTAGAAGCCGGCGGCCACGTAGCACAGGTCCAGCGCCGCGGCGCCCGGCCGGCGCAGGCCGGCGCAGTTCTGCATCACCTCCTCGAACATCTTCACGTAGCGCTTGAAGTTGTCGCCCTTGCGGAACGGGAAGCCGGTGCCGATCAGCGAATCCTGCATGCGCGTGCGCTTGGAGACGCGCAGCCGCTTGTCGTTCAGGAACGCACCGCGGCCCTTGGACGCGTAGAACAGGTCGTTGCGCGTCGGGTCGTACACCACCGCCTGCTGCACCTGATCGCGGAAGGCCAGCGCGATCGACACGGCATACACCGGGAAGCCGTGGATGAAGTTGGTGGTGCCGTCCAGCGGATCGATGATCCAGACGTATTCGCTGCTCTTCGCACCGTGCGCGCGGCCCGATTCCTCGGCCAGGATGCCGTGGCCGGGGTAGGCGGTCAGCAGGGTCTCGATGATGGCCTCTTCGGCCATCTGGTCCACCTCGGTCACGAAGTCATTGGGCGACTTGGTGTTCACCTTCAGCAGGTCGAGGTCGAGCGAGGCCCGGTTGATGATGGCTCCGGCGGCACGGGCGGCCTTGATGGCCACGTTGAGCATGGGATGGAGCGCTTGCGACATGGGGAGCAACCTGCAGAGTGAAAGGCGGACGAAGGTGAGAAAGAGCGGTGCAGGCGGCCCTCGGGGCGACGGGTGCTGCGGATAATCGCGATTTTAGCCGCCCCGCCGCCCATGGCTGCCGACAGCACCCGTTTCATCCTGCTCAACACCAGCCACTACGGCAACATCGGCGCCACCGCGCGCGCGATGAAGACCATGGGCTTCGGCGACCTGGTGCTGGTGGCGCCGCGCTTTGCCGACGCGCTGGTGCACGAGGACACCGTCGCGATGGCCAGCGGCGCGGCCGACGTGCTGGCGCGCGCCCGCGTCGTCAGCAGCCTGGCCGAGGCGCTGGACGGCATCAGCTACGCCTGCGCCACCGCGATGACGCCGCGCGATTTCGGGCCGCCGACGCACGCACCGCGCCCGCTGTTCGACGCGCTGGCGCGCAGCGCGCAGCGCGTCGCCTTCGTGTTCGGCTCCGAGCGCTTCGGCATGGCCAACGACGACGTCTACCGCTGCCATGCCTGCATCAGCATCCCGACCCATCCCGACTACGGCTCGCTGAACCTGGCGCAGGCGGTGCAGCTGCTGGCCTACGACTGGCGCCAGGCGCTGGGCGGTTTCGGCGTGACGCCGCGCGTGCCCGATGCGACGCTGGCCGACGGCGCCCAGGTGCAGGGCCTGCTCGATCACTGGCAGCAGGCGCTGGCCGACATCGGCTTCCTCGACCCGGCGGCACCGAAGAAGCTGATGCCGCGGCTCAACCAGCTGCTGAACCGGGCGGCGTTGAGTGTGGAAGAAGTCCACATCCTGCGCGGCATTGCACGCGCCATGCAGCGCGGCAGGTGAAAGCGCCCGCTTGCCCCTGACGAGCATGGACTTTCGAGCTGCCAGATAAACTGGTCCGCCCCGGTCTCACCCCACCCCCATGTTCGACCGCCTCCGAGAAGACATTGCCTGCATCCTCGAGCGCGACCCCGCCGCGCGCAGCACCTGGGAGGCCCTGACCTGTTACCCGGGCCTGCACGCGCTGGTGATGCACCGCTGGGCGCACGCCTGCTGGGCGCACGGCTGGCGCTGGTCGGCGCGCTTCATCTCGCACCTGGGCCGCTTCTTCTCCGGCATCGAGATCCACCCCGGCGCCACCATCGGCCGGCGGGTCTTCATCGACCACGGCATGGGCATCGTGATCGGCGAGATGGCCGAGATCGGCGACGAATGCACGATCTACCAGGGCGTGACGCTGGGCGGCACCTCGCTGGTGAAGGGTGCCAAGCGGCATCCGACGCTGGGCCGCGGCGTGATCATCGGCGCCAATGCCTGTGTGCTGGGCGGCTTCACGGTCGGCGACGGCGCACGCGTCGGCTCGGGCGCGGTGGTGACCAAGCCGGTGCCGGCCGGGGCCACCGCGGTGGGCAACCCGGCGCGCATCATCCTGGCCAAGGATGGCACGGTGGCCGACGATGGCGCGGCGAAGAAGGGTTTCTCGGCCTATGGCGTGACGCAGGGCGACGACCCGGTGTCGCAGGCGATGAAGGGGCTGATCGACAGCGCCTCGGGGCACGAGCACCAGATCGCGCTGCTGTGGGCGGCGATCGAGAAGCTGTCGCCGACCAAGGCCGATTGCGTGCCGACCGATGCGCAGAAGGACGAGCACTTCGACGCCGAGCGCCTGAACCAGCTGGTCAAGTGATCCCCGGATTGGCATCCGGGATCCTGCGGTCACCGCTTCGGGCGGAACGCCCGACACACGCTCTCGTCGGTCTCGAGGTACGGCCCGCCGATCAAGTCGATGCAATACGGCACCGCCGCAAAGATCCCCGGTGCCGGCGGCTGCGCGTTCGGCAAGCCTTCCAGCGTCTCGGCGATCGATTTCGGCTGCCCCGGCAGGTTGATGATCAGTGCCTTGCCGCGCAGCACCGCCACCTGGCGCGACAGGATGGCCGTCGGCACGAAGCGCAGGCTGATCTGGCGCATCTGCTCGCCGAAGCCGGGCATCTCGCGGTCGGCCACCGCCAGCGTCGCTTCCGGGGTCACGTCGCGCGGCGACGGACCGGTGCCGCCGGTGGTCAGCACCAGGTCGCAGCGCTGGGTGTCGACCAGCTCCACGAGCGTCGCGCTGATCAGCGCCTGCTCGTCGGGGATCAGGCGCTGCTCCCACCGGATCGGGTTGCGCAGCGCGCGGGTCAGCCAGGCCTGCAGGGCCGGGAGGCCCTTGTCCTCGTAGACGCCGCTCGATGCGCGGTCGCTGATCGACACCAGCCCGATGCGCACCGGCGGGCATGGCGCACGCGCCTGCTCATTCATCGGCCAGCTCCTGCGACTTGATGAACTGGAACAGCTCGCGGTAGGCCCGGCCGCTGCGCTGCTCGGGCGCCGCCGCGGCATCCTTGCGCGCGGCGCGGATCAGGCTGCGCAGCTGCTGCAGGTCGCTGCCGGGGTGCTTCTGCGTCCAGCGCGTCAGCGCGTCGTCGCTCGCGATCAGCTCGGCGCGCCAGCGCTCGGCCTCGTGCAGCGCCAGCGAATCCTTGGCCTGGCCCAGCTGCATCGCCAGCACCGCCTCGCGGATCGGCTCGACGTCGTCGCGGCGCATTAGCTTGCCGATGTACTGCATCTGGCGCCGCCGGCCCTCGTGCGAGCGGGTGCGGCGGTATTCCATCACCGCGCCGATCAGCGTCTCGGAGATCGGCAGGCCGGTGATGCGGTTCTCGGGCAGCGCCGCGAAGGCCTCGCCCAGCGCCTGCAGCTCGTGCATCTCCTTCTTCAGCATGGTCTTGCTGGGGCCGTCGTAGCCGTTCTCGTCGACGCTGCTGTCGTCGGCGTCGTCGGACGGGGCGGGGTCGGGAGCGCGATTCTTGGGGGTTCGAGGGGCCATGAGGGGAAACGAGGGCTGCACGGGCAAGGGCGTCGGTATGATAGCCCTCGCTCTCCAGCGCCCGCCCTCCGGCGGGGCGTCACTTCCAGTGCCCCCATGACCCAGCCCGCCCTTCCCACCCACGGTTTCGCGTACTCGCGCGAGCGTTTCGAGCAACTGGTCGAGGACGCGCTTGCGCTCGGCAAGACACTCGGCGCCAGCGACATGGGGGTCGAGGTGTCCGAAGGCGCCGGGCTGTCGGTGTCGGTGCGCAAGGGCGAGATCGAGAATGTCGAGCGCAACCGCGACAAGTCGATCGGCGTCACCGTCTACCTCGGGCAGCGCCGCGGCAACGCCAGCACCTCCGATTTCTCGCGCGCGGCGCTCGAGCAGACGGTGAAGGCGGCCTACGACATCGCGCGCTTCACCGCCGAAGACCCGGCCGCCGGGCTGCCCGACGATGCCGACCTGGCGCTGGGCGAGGCGGCCACGCGCGACCTGGACCTGTTCCACCCGTGGGACATCGATGCCGAGGCGGCGGCCGGGATCGCGCAGCGCTGCGAAGGTGCGGCGCTGTCGACCGACCGGCGCATCACCAATTCCGAAGGCGCCGGCGTGTCGGCGCAGCAGTCGCACTTCTTCGCGGGCAACAGCCGCGGCTTCCGCGGCGGCTATGCGAGCTCGCGGCATTCGATCTCGGTGGCGCCGATCGCGTCGCTGCCTGGGCGCGGCGGCGACGACATGCAGCGCGACGCCTGGTACAGCTCGATGCGCTCGCCGGACGACCTGGCCAGCCCCGAGGCGATCGGGCGCTACGCCGCCGAGCGGGCGCTGTCGCGGCTGAAGTCGCGCAAGATCAAGACCTGCGTGGTGCCGGTGCTGTTCGAGTCGACGCTGGCCACCGGGCTGCTGGGCGGCTACGTGCAGGCCACCAGCGGCGGCGCGCTGTACCGCAACTCCAGCTTCCTGCTCGACAGCCTGGGCAAGGAGGTGCTGGCGCCGCACATCGACATCCGCGAGAACCCGCACGTGCGCGGCGGCAAGGGCAGCGCGCCGTTCGACGACGAGGGCGTGGTCACGCGGGTGCGCGACGTGGTGACGGCGGGGGTGGTGCAGGGGTATTTCCTGTCGAGTTACTCGGCGCGCAAGCTGGGCATGAAGACGACCGGGCACGCCGGTGGTTCGCAGAACCTCACGTTCTCCAGCCGGCTCACGCAGCCGGGCGACAACCTCGACGAGATGCTGCGCAAGCTGGGGCGCGGGCTGTTCGTGATCGAGCTGATGGGGCAGGGCGTCAACTACGTGACCGGCGACTACTCGCGCGGCGCGGCCGGCTTCTGGGTCGAGAACGGGCGCATCGCCTACCCGGTGCACGAGATCACGATCGCGGGCAACCTGAAGCAGATGCTGAAGAACATCGTTGCAGTAGGGGCGGATGCGTACACGATGGGGACGAAGACCATCGGTTCCGTGCTCATCGACGAGATGAAGATCGCGGGGCTCTGACGGCGGCGTCGTCGTCGGCGCTTGCAAAGGCGCGGGCGGGCAGGCTGGGGCGCGCCGGATGGAGCGGTCGCCGCGCCGGGGGCGCGTCGACTGCCCTGCGCTGCCTGGTTTCAAGGCCCGTCGCCGAAACTCCCGCCGCTCGCTGCGCTCGCTGTGGTCAAACAGTCGGCGACAAGTCAGACCACGAAGCGTGCTGGCGCACGCGGGCCTTGAAACCAGTCAGCTCCGGCGCCCCATCCTGATTGGCGCGCCCCAGCCTGCCCGCCCGCGCCTTTGCCGAACCAGCGGCTCTGTGCGTGCATCCCGGATTGGCATCCGGGCTACTCCGTGTTCGTAGCCCGGATGCCAATCCGGGATCGCAGCACACGGCGCCGCGCAAGCGCAGCGACGACTTGGGGGGCGTAATACTGCGGACGGGGAAACACTCGCGCACAGGGTATTTTGGGCCTCCTAGAATCCCGCGGTTCACCCGCATTCCCAATCAAAGGAGACCCCGCATGGAACGCCGTTCCTTCATCCGTCAAACCGGCCTGGCAGGCGTGCTCGCCGCCGGTGTCGCACCGGCCGTGGTGCACGCGCAGGCGGCAGTCCGCTGGCGCCTCGCATCGAGCTTCCCGAAGTCCTTGGACACCATCTACGGCGGCGGCGAAGTGTTCGCGAAGAAGGTCGGCGAGATGACCGGCGGCAAGTTCCAGATCTCGGTGCACGCGGCCGGCGAGATCATGCCGGCCTTCGGCGTGGTCGACGCAGTGCAGAACGGCACCGTCGAGATGGCGCACACCGTGCCGTACTACTTCTTCGGAAAGGACGAGACCTTCGCGATCGGCGCATCCATCCCCTTCGGTCTCAACTCGCGCCAGATGAGCGCGTGGATGTACGAAGGCAACGGCCTGAAGCTGATGCGCGAGTTCTACCGCAACTACAACATCATCAACTTCCCCGGCGGCAACACCGGCGCGCAAATGGGCGGCTGGTTCCGCAAGGAAATCAACTCCGTCGCCGACATGAAGGGCCTGAAGTTCCGCATCGGCGGCTTCGCCGGCCGCATCATCGAGCGCCTGGGCGCCGTGCCGCAGAACCTGCCGGGCGGCGACATCTACCCCGCGCTCGAGAAAGGCACCATCGACGCCGCCGAATGGGTCGGCCCGTACGACGACCAGAAGCTCGGCTTCAGCAAGGTCGCCCCGCACTACTACTACCCCGGCTGGTGGGAAGGCGGCCCGCAGATCGACCTGTTCATCAACACCAAGGCCTACGAGGCCCTGACGCCGGAGTACAAGGCCATCGTCGAAGCCGCCTCGTCGCACGCGCACGTCGACATGCAGGCCAAGTACGACGCCCGCAACCCGGGCGCGCTGAAGCAGCTGGTCGGCTCCGGCACCAAGCTGCACCGCTTCCCGAAGGACGTGATGGAGGCCTGCTTCAAGGTGTCGATGGACTACTACAGCGAACTCTCGGGCAAGAACCCGGCCTGGAAGAAGGTCTACGAGGACTACGCCAAGTTCCGCGCCGACCAGGTGCTGTGGTTCCGCTTCGCCGAAGCCGCATTCGACGACTTCATGCAAGCGCAGAAGCTCTGAGCTGGCGCGTTGACCGATGGACTGGAGGGCTTTCCCGAGATGGGAAAGTCCCGGTTCGGTCTGTCTGACGTTCCGGAAGAATTCTCCTCGTCCCATCACTGAGGAGAGAGACATGGAACGTCGTGCCTTTGTAGGCCGGGCCGGCCTGGCGGGCGTGTTTGCTGCGGGTGCTGCCCCTGCCATCGTTCATGCGCAAACCGCCTTGCGCTGGCGGCTCGCATCGAGCTTCCCCAAATCGCTGGACACCATCTTCGGTGCCGCCGAGGTCTTCTCGAAGAAGGTCGGCGAGCTCACCGGCGGCAAGTTCCAGATCTCGGTGCACGCGGCCGGCGAGATCATGCCGGCCTTCGGCGTGGTCGACGCGGTGCAGAACGCCACCGTCGAGATGGCCCACACCGCGCCCTACTACTTCTTCGGCAAGGACGAGACCTTCGCGCTCGGCTGCGCCATTCCGTTCGGCCTGAACTCGCGCCAGATGACGGCCTGGATGATCGAGGGCAACGGCCTGAAGCTGATGCGCGAGTTCTACCGCGGCTACAACATCGTCAACTTCCAGGGCGGCAACACCGGCGCGCAGATGGGCGGCTGGTTCCGCAAGGAGATCAAGTCGCTGGCCGACATGAAGGGCCTGAAGATGCGCATCGGCGGCTTCGGCGGCCGCGTGCTCGAGCGCATCGGCGCCGTGCCGCAGAACATCCCCGGCGGCGACATCTACCCGGCGCTGGAGAAGGGCACGATCGACGCCGCCGAATGGGTGGGGCCGTACGACGACCAGAAGCTGGGCTTCAACAAGGTCGCGCCGTACTACTGCTACCCGGGCTGGTGGGAAGGCGGGCCGCAGCTGGACTTCTTCGTCAACAGCAAGGCCTGGGACGCGCTGACGCCGGAGTACAAGGCCGCGATCGAAGCCGCCTCGGCGGTGGCCCACGTCGACATGCAGGCCAAGTACGACTACCGCAACCCGGCGGCGCTGAAGCAGCTGGTGGGCGGCGGCAGCAAGCTGTTCCGCTTCCCGAAGGACGTGATGGAGGCGGCGTTCAAGGCCTCGCTGGAGATGTACAGCGAGCTGTCGACGAAGAACCCGAACTGGAAGAAGGTCTACGAGGACTTCGCCAGGGTCCGCGCCGACCAGAACCTGTGGTTCCGTTTCGCTGAGGCGGCGTTTGACGACTTCATGCAGACCCAGAAACTCTGACGATCCCCGGATTGGCATCCGGGCTACGGGCCGGCGTTGTAGCCCGGATGCCATCCGGGTTCAGGGACGCTCGCGCAGCTCCGGTGCCAGCGCATAGCGCGCAAACACCGCCAGCACCTGGGGGTCGGCCGCATTGAACAGCGTCACGATCCCCGCCCCGCCGCGCACCACCATGCGCGGCGCGATCAGCCACGCGAGCCAGGGCACGTAGATCAGCTTGGCCTGTGCCACGTCGGCCCAGCGCATCCGCTTGGTCCAGATCCAGGTCTGCACGATCTCGCGCGCATCGATGCGGATGCGGCTCTTGAGCACCCAGTAGTTCGTCACCGCCAGCACCAGCAGCCCGCCGGCCACCAGCAGCTTCGCGCCCGGCGATGCGTTGTGCAGCGTGGCCTGGTCCAGTGCCAGCGCGCCGGCCGTGAACACCGCCACCGTCAAGGCCGTCAGCAGCAGCTTCACCAGCGGCGGGAAGGCCGGACCTTCCGCCGACACCGGCAGCGCGTCATCGCTCACTTCGGTGCGTCCGGCTTCTTCTCGTCGGGCGACGCGTTCTTGAACAGCTCGTCCAGGTTGTCGTCCTTCGAGCGGTAGGTGTCGCCGCTCGGGGCCTCGATCTTCACCTTGTCGAGGTCGATCTTCACCTCCTTGTCGAGGAAGACCGTCACCGTCTGCGGGAAGAAGATCACGATCACCACCAGCATCACCTGCAGCAGCACCCACGGGATCGAGCCCAGGTAGATGTCGCTCGACAGCACCTTGCGCGGCAGCGAGCCCTGCTTGAACAGCGTGTCGGCGATGCTGCGCAGGTAGAACAGCGCGAAGCCGAACGGCGGGTGCATGAAGCTCGTCTGCATGTTCACGCACAGCAGCACGCCGAACCAGATCATGTCGATGCCGAGCTTGTCGGCCACCGGCGCGAGCATCGGCAGGATGATGAAGGCGATCTCGAAGAAGTCGAGGAAGAAGGCGAGGAAGAAGACGAACAGGTTGACGACGATCAGGAAGCCCAGCTGCCCGCCGGGCAGGTTGGTCAGCATGTGCTCGATCCATTTCGCGCCGTCCACGCCCTGGAACACCAGCGAGAACACGCGCGAGCCGATCAGGATGAACACCACCATCGCGGTGATGCGCATCGTGCCCAGCATCGCTTCGCGCACCAGCGGCCAGCTCAGGCGCCGGTGCATCGCGGCCAGGATGAAGGCGCCCACCGCGCCCATCGCGCCGGCCTCGGTCGGCGTGCACACCGCGGTGTTGATGCCGGGCAGGCCACCCATGCTGCCGAGCACCGCGAAGATCAGGATGGCCGAGGGGATGATGCCGCGCAGGCACTTGCGCCACAGCGGCCAGCCGTTCAGCGTGCGCGCTTCCTTCGGCACGCCGGGCACGTGCTCGGGCTTCACGCGCGCCAGCACGAAGGTGTAGGCGGCGAAGATCAGCACCTGCAGGATCGACGGGCCCCAGGCGCCCTTGTACATGTCGCCCACCGACTTGCCGAGCTGGTCGGCCAGCACCACCAGCACCAGCGACGGCGGCACCAGCTGCGTGATCGTGCCCGACGCGGCCAGCACGCCGGTCGCGTAGCGCATGTTGTAGCCGTAGCGCATCATCACCGGCAGCGAGATCATCGCCATCGCGATCACCTGGCCGGCCACCGTGCCGGTGATCGCGCCGAGGATGAAACCGACGATGATCACCGAGTAGCCCAGCCCCCCGCGCACCGGGCCGAACAGCTGGCCCATCGAGTCGAGCATGTCCTCGGCGAGGCCGCATTTCTCGAGGATGGCGCCCATCAGCGTGAAGAACGGGATCGCCAGCAGCAGGTCGTTCGACAGGATGCCGAACACGTTCAGCGGCAGCGCCGCCATGAACTCGGGATGGAACCAGCCTTGCGAGATCGCGATGAAGCCGCACAGCAGGCCCAGCGCGGACAAGGAGAAGGCGACGGGAAACCCGATCAGCATGATCAGGATGAGCCCCGCGAACATCAGCGGGGCGAAGTTCTCCATGCTCATTGCAGGGGCCTCTCGTAGTGCAGGTCCATCTCGTAGGTGTGCGTGAGCCAGCCCACGCGCTTGATGATCTCCGACACGCCCTGCAGGATCATCAGCCCGAAGCCGAGTGGCAGCGTCAGCATCGCGGGCCAGCGGATCAGCCCGCCGGCGTTGCTCGACATCTCGCCGCTGACGAACCACTTGACGAACAGCGGCCACGAGAAATACAGCATCAGCGCCATCACCGGCAGCAGGAAGAACACGAGGCCGAACAGGTCGATCAGCACCCGGCCCTTGCTGGAGAAGCGGCCGTAGATCACGTCCACGCGCACGTGCTCGTTGACGCGCAGCACCTGGGCCGCGCCGAGCATCACGCACATCGCGAACAGGTACCACTGGATCTCGAGGTAGGCGTTCGAGCTGTAGTTGAAGGCATAGCGGACGACGGCGTTGCCGGCACTGATGAAGCAGGCCAGGAACACCGCCCACTTGGCGACCCACGCGAAGCGGTCGGTCAGCGCGTCGATCCAGCGCGCCAGTGTCAGGAGTTGGGACACGGGAGTTTTCCTCGAATTGGGAGCACCGATATCAGAACCTGTTTCGCCTTCCGGCGCCACGGGTCTATCCGCTAAGTGGTTCTACGCAACCGGCGCGTCCGCCCCGAAATCGCGGCAATGCTCGACCGCGTACTTGATCAGCTCGGCCTGGCCTTCCAGGTTCAGCTTGCGCTTGATGTTCTGCCGGTGCGATTCGACGGTGCGCACGCTCAGGGCCAGGTCCTGCGCGATCTGCTTGCTGGAGCGGCCCTTGGCCAGGCAGGCCAGGATCTCGCTCTCGCGCAGCGACATCACCGGCCGCGGCGTCTGCGCCCGCATCAGCCGGCCCGAGATCGCGGCGCTCAGGAAGGTCTCGCCGGCCTGCACCGCGGTGATCGCGTCGATGATGTCGCTCGACGGCGCGTCCTTCAGCACGTAGCCGCGCGCACCGGCCTGCATCGCGCGGTTCACGTACTCCGGGTTGTCGTACATGCTCAGCATCAGCACGCGCAGCGCGGGCCGCTCGGACAGCAGGCGGCGCGTCAGGTCGATGCCGTTGACGTCCTTCATGCCGATGTCCATCAGCACCATGTCGGCCTGCGTCGCGGCCAGCTGCGCCGAGGCCTCGGCCGCGTCGCCGGCCTCGCCGACCACGTCGATGCCGGGCACGCTGCACAGCCGGGCCTTCAGGCCCTCGCGCACCAGCGGGTGGTCGTCGACGATCAGCAATCGGGTGATGGGCAGGGTCATGAGGGATGGGGCGCGAAACGGCGCAGCGCCGCGGCCGGCACGTCGGCCACTACCTCGGTGCGCCCGGGTTGCGAGAGCACGTTCAGGCTGCCGCCGATCGACGCCAGCCGCTCGCGCATGTTGCGCAGGCCGATGCCGCGCCGCGGGTGCTGCTGCATCGCGCCGACGTCGAAGCCGCGGCCGTCGTCGATCACGCGCAGGCGCACGCCGCCGGCGCCGAACGCCAGGCGCAGCGCGATGTGGCTGGCCGCCGCGTGCTTGTCGATGTTGTTGAGGGCTTCCTGCGTCACGCGGAACAGCACCGTGTTGATCTCGTTGGGCAGCCCTTCGGGCGGCTCGCCGCGCACGCGCACCTGCAGCGGCAGGCGGCGCTGCTCGCCGAACTCCTCGCCCAGGTGGGCCAGCGCGGCCGGCAGGCCCAGCACGTCGAGCTCGGCCGGTCGCAGCCGGTGCGAGATCTCGCGCACCTCGCCGAGCGCGCCGTTCAGCCGCGTCAGCGCCTTGGTCAGCGTGGCCGGCGCCGCATCGCCGAGCTGCGCCACCGACGATTCCATCAGCAGCTTGATCGACACCAGCGTCTGGCTGGTGCTGTCGTGCAGCTCGCGCGACAGGTAGGCGCGTTCGTCCTCCTGCGATTGCACCACCTGGCGCGCCAGCAGGCGCAGCTTGGCGTCGGCGATGCGCTGCTCGCTGACGTTCAGCACCAGGCCGCAGCCGCCGATCAGCACCGTGCCGAGCAGCGCGATGCCGGCGATCCACCACATGGTGTCGGCGATGTTGCTGGTGACCTGCGCGTCGAGCTGGGCCATCGTGGCCTGCACGTCGTCGAGGTACAGCCCGGTGCCGAACATCCAGTTCCAGCGCGGCAGCGCGACCACGTAGCCGAGCTTGGGCGTGATCTGGCCGGTCGACGGCTTGCGCCACAGGTACTCGACGAAGCCGCCGCCTTCCTTGGCGCGGGCGATCAGGCGCTGGATCACCGGCTCGCCGTTGGCGTCGCGCATGTCCCACATGTCCTGCCCGACCAGTTCGGGCTGGCGCGGGTGCATCAGGTTCTTGCCGGACAGGTCGTAGAGGAAGAAGTAGCCGTCGCTGCCGTAGTCGAGCGACGCGAGGCGGCGGATCGCCTGCTCGCGCGTGGCCTCGTCGTCGCGGCCGGAGGCGTAGAGCGGTGCGATCGTGCTCTGTGCCAGGTCGACGTAGTGGCGCAGCTCGTTCTGCTTCGAGGCCATCGTCGCGGCCTCGACGACGGCGCGTTCGCGTGAGGCGAGGTCGTTCTCCTTCTGGCGCACCGCGACGGCGATCAGCGCCAGCGAGCCGACCAGCGGGATCACCGCCAGCAGGAAGACCTTCAGCTTCAGCCGCATGACTGCTTCGGCCGGTGCGCGCTGGGTGCGGGGCCTAGGCCTGGCCGGTGGCCGCGCGGAATAGCTTGCCCGAGCGCGTGCCGGTGCGGCAGAACGCGAGGATGGGCGCGGGCAGCGTCTTCAGCAGTTCGCCGAAGCGGGCGATCTCTTCGGGCGTCTGCAGCGCCGGCGCGACCGGCAGGTGCACGTACTGCAGGCCGGCGGCGCGGGCCGCGGCTTCCATCGCCGCGCTGGTCGGCTGGTCGGGGCCGCCCTCGAAATCGGGGCGGTTGTTGATGATGCTCCTGAAGCCCTGCTGCGCGGCCCAGGCCATCGCGGCGGGATCGAGCTGGGGCGCGACGCAGACGTCGGCGCTGAGGGGCTGGACGACGGGGTCGGCCATGGTTCAGCGGCTCAGTGCCTGCTTGACTGCGGCCGAGACCAGGCCCATGTCGGCCTTGCCGGCCAGGCGCGTCTTGACGGCGCCCATCACCTTGCCCATGTCGCCGGGGCCGGTGGCACCGAGCTCGGTGACGATCCTGCCGACCTCGGCGGCGATCTCGTCGGCCGACAGCCGCTGCGGCAGGTAGCCTTCGAGCACGGCCAGTTCGGCGGTTTCCTTGTCGACCAGGTCGGTGCGGGCGGCGGCGGCGAACTGCGTGATCGAGTCCTTGCGCTGCTTGATCAGCTTGTCGACGATCGCGATCACCGCGGCGTCGTCGAGCACCACGCGCTCGTCGACCTCCTTCTGCTTCAGCGCGGCGAGCAGGCCGCGGATGGTCAGCAGGCGCGCGGCATCCTTGGCACGCATCGCGGTCTTCATGTCTTCGGTGATCTGGTCTTTCAGGGTCATCGCGGCAGCTCTTGATGAAGGTCGAAGGTGGGTGGTCGGAAAGCGACGAAGCCCGCGTGGCGCGGGCTTCGTTGTGCTTGGCGCCGGGTCAGCGCCGAAGAATCAGTACAGGCGCTTGGGCAGCTGCATGCTGCGGATGCGCTTGAAGTGACGCTTCACGGCGGCGGCCTTCTTGCGCTTGCGCTCGGCGGTGGGCTTTTCGTAGAACTCGCGGGCGCGCAGGTCGGTCAGCAGGCCCAGCTTTTCAATGGTGCGCTTGAAGCGGCGCAGAGCCACGTCGAACGGCTCGTTTTCTTTGACGCGAATCGAAGTCATAGATCCAGAAGTTGTTGCGCTCGGAGTTTCACTGCCATTCGCCCGGTTCTCTAGGTGGAGGTTCCGGAATCCAGCCAGGAGGCGTGGACGAAGGTTTGGCGAAATCGCGGCGCGGGTTTGCCAGCAAAGACCGCGATTATAGCCATAGTCGAAGCGGGCGCAAGCGGGGTGTCAGTGGCCGCTTTCGGTGATGGCCCGGGCGCAGGCGGCGGCGCTGGCCCAGGCCCACTGGAAGTTGTAGCCGCCCAGCCAGCCGGTGACGTCGACCACCTCGCCGATGAAGTGCAGGCCGGGCATGCGGCGGCTTTCCAGGCTTTGCGAGCTGAGTTCGCGGGTGTCGACGCCGCCGGCGGTGACCTCGGCCTTGCGGTAGCCCTCGGTGCCGTCGGGCGTCAGCTGCCAGCCCTGCAGGCCGGCGGCGAGCTGCTGCAGGTCCTTGTCCTTCAGGTCGGCCACCGGCCGATCCGACAGGCCGGGGCGGGCCTGCAGCCAGGTGGCGGCCAGCCGGGCGGGCAGCAGCGCGGCCAGCTCGTTGCCGAGCTGCTTGCGCGAGCTCGACTTGGCGTGCAGGAATTCCGCGGCCAGTTCGCGGTCGGGCGCCAGGTCCAGCTGCAGTGGCGTGCCGGGCTTCCAGTAGCTGGAGATCTGCAGCACGCCGGGCCCGCTGAGCCCGCGGTGCGTGAACAGCAGGTCTTCCAGGAAGCGCGGCCGGGCCTTGCCGCTGCCGGTCGAGATCGCCACCGGCAGCGACAGCCCGGCCAGATCGACGAACGGCGACCATTCGGCGGCGGCGAAGGTCAGCGGCACCAGGGCCGGGCGGGTGTCGACCAGCTTGTGGCCGAACTGTTTGGCCACGCGGTAGCCGAAGTCGGTGGCGCCGATCTTCGGGATCGACAGCCCGCCGGTCGCGATGACCAGGCGCCGGCATTGCACCGGGCCGCGCGCGGTGTCGAGCTCGAAGCGGCCGGCCTCGCCGCGCACCGCCGCGACGCTGCATGGCTGCCAGCGCGTGACGCCGCCCTGTTCGCATTCGCGCAGCAGCATCGCGATGATGTCCTCGGCCGATTCGTCGCAGAACAGCTGGCCCTTGTGCTTCTCGTGCCAGGCGATGCGGTGGCGCTGCACCAGCGCGATGAAGTCCTGCGGCGTGTAGCGCGCCAGCGCCGAGCGGCAGAAAGCCGGGTTGTCCGACAGGAAGTGGGCCGGCGCCGCATCGCGGTTCGTGAAATTGCAGCGCCCGCCGCCCGAGATGCGGATCTTCTCGGCCAGTTTCTCGGCGTGGTCGAGCAGCAGCACCCGGGCACCCCGTTGGCCTGCGATCCCCGCGCAGAACAAGCCGGCCGCGCCTGCGCCGATCACCACCACGTCGTACGAATGCATCGCCGGATTATCCGGGCAGCGCAATCTGTGACAGGTGGGGGCATCAAGGCTTCCTAGAATCGGCCGCTTTCGCCCCCGCAACCGTTTGCCCGCCTCATGACCCTCGATCCGATCACCTTGTCGCGCGCCACCTGGGCCGTGCGCCTGCAGTTCTTCGTGGCCGGCGTGCTGTTCGCGAGCTTCGGCGTGCACGTGCCGACCATCAAGCAGCATTACGCGATCGGCGAGCAGGCGTTGGCGATTGCGATGCTGGCGGCCGGCGTCGGCGCGGTCGCGACGCTGACGCAGGCCGGGCGCTGGGTCGGCAGGCTGGGCGCGCGGCGGGCGGCGCTGCTGTCGGGCGCCGCGACGGCGCTGTGCCTGGCACTGCTGCTGTCGTCGCAGGCGTACATGGGGCTGGTGGCGGTGATGGTGGTGTTCGGTGTCGGCACCAGCCTGTTCGACGTGTCGATCAACGCGGCCGCCGGCGAGCTGGAGCAGCGTGCCGGGCGCAGCCTGATGAGCGGCTTCCACGGCATGTTCAGCCTGGGCGGCATGGTGGGCGCGGGGCTGGGCAGCCTGCTGCTGTCGCATGCCGTCGACGGGGCGACGCACCTGGTCGGCATGGCGGTGCTGGGGGGCATCGCGATCTTCGCGGCCGGGTCGGTGATGCTGCGCACCATCGCCGGTTCGGACAACAAGGGCGGGTTCGAGCTGCCGCGCGGGCTGCTGGCGCTGCTGGGCGTGCTGGGCGCGCTGGGCCTGATCGCCGAGGGAGCGATGTACGACTGGAGCGTGCTGTACATGAAGCAGGAGCTGGCCAGCGAGGCCAGCTTCGCCGCGCTGGCGTATGCGAGCTTCAGCGCCGCGATGGCGGCGGCCCGCTTCGGCGGCGACTGGGTGCGCGAGCGCGTGTCGCCGGCGGCGCTGATGAGCGGCAGCGCGGCGCTGGCCGCGGCGGCGATGGCGGCGGTGCTGCTGATCGCGAATCCGGTGGTGGCATTGGTCGGCTTCGCGCTGGTGGGGCTGGGCTTCGCGAACGTGGTGCCGGTGCTGTTCAGCGCGGCGGCCAAGGTGGATGCGAACCCGGCGCACGGCATCGCGGTGGTGGCGTCGGTGGGTTACCTCGGGATGATGGCCGGCCCGCCGCTGATCGGGATCATCGCGGAGCATGCGTCGCTGACCCTCGGGCTCGCGACGGTGTCCTTGTTCGCCGGGATCCTGGCGGCGGCGGCGCCGCGGGCACTGCGGCCTGCGGCCGCCTGATCAGCCCTTCCAGACGAACGGGAATTTGAGCTGCTTGAAGAACCCGTTCGGCACGTAGTCCCCCACCACGCCGTACTGCTCCGGCCATTTCCGGTCCGACTTGACCGCGGTGCCGAACAGGTAGTCGATGAACGCGAAGTGCGCCGCGTAGTTCTTGTCGATCGCCTCGTCGTCCTGCGAGTGGTGCCAGTGGTGGAAATTGGGCGTCACGAGCACGTAGCGCAGCGGCCCCAGGCGCACGCTGACGTTGGCATGGTTGAACACCGCCTGGAAGCCGACCACCACGATGTAGGCGTCGATCACTTCCTTGCTGAAGCCCAGCACGTAGATCGGTGCCAGCACCAGCGTGCGCGTGATCAGCAGCTCGAGGATGTGCTGGCGCGAGCCGGCCAGCCAGTCCATGCTCTTCACGCTGTGGTGCACCGCATGCAGGCGCCACAGCAGCGGCACCTCGTGGTACGCGCGGTGCGTCCAGTACTGCACCAGGTCGGCCACCAGGATGATCAGGAACAGCGCGACCCAGAAGTTCAGGTTCGCGACCCAGCCGCGCACGCCGTCGTTCGCGGCCCAGCCGAAGAACTTGTGCACCAGCAGGTTGGTGGCCAGCAGCACGAAGCCGACCACCATGTGGTTGACGATGAAGTGGTGGAAGTCGGTCTGCCATTCGGCGCGGAACACCGGCTGATCGCGGCGCAGCGCGAACAGCTTCTCGATGAACACGAAGATCAGCGTCGAGCCCAGCAGGTCGAGGATGAACCAGTCGAGGCCGATGTAGGGCGTGTTGTCGGCGAAGTCGTTCACCGGCACCTTGTGCCCGCCCAGCAGCAGCGTCGAGCCGACCAGCAGGAAGGACGCGAAGGCCAGCCAGCGCGAGCGCCCGCGGATGATGTTGAACAGCGACAGCGAGCCGGCGATCACCAGCGCCACCAGCATCACCTGCCGGATCACCGTCACGTCGTACGACTGGCGCAGCTGCGGCGTCGTCAGGTACTGCGGGAAGTGGAAGGCGATCACGCCCAGGAAGCACAGGATCGCCAGGCCCAGCGCGATCACGCCGGTCACCATGCCGTGGCCGCGCTGCAGCGGGCCGTGCGACGCCGTCAGGCGGTTCAGCTTGTCGATCTCGAGCATCAGGTCCTCACTCCGCCAGCGATGTGTGGCGGCGATCATACGGCGAGGCCCCGGCCTTCAGGCCACCCGCGGGACCCCCATTTCGAGGGAAGCCGGCACGGAAAGCGGCAGTTCCTGGCTGGCTTGCAGGCCTTGCAGCACGTCGCCGACGATGATGATCGCCGGGCTGCCGAGCCGCTCGCGCTCGATCAGGCCCGTCAGGTCGGCCAGCGTGCCCACCGCGTGGCGCTGCTGCGGCTGGCTTGCATGCTGCACCACCGCGATCGGCGTGCCGGGCGGCAGCGCCTGCAGCAGGCCCGCCTGCAGCGTCGGCGCCTGCGCGACGCCCATGTAGACCACCAGCGTCAGGCCCTGCGCCGCCGCGGCGGCCAGTGTCGGCCAGTCGGGCGACGCACCCGATTCCTTCGCGTGGCCGGTGACCAGCATCACGCCGTGCGCGTGGTCGCGGTGCGTCAGCGGCACGCCCAGCGAACCCGCCGCGGCGAGCCCGGACGTGATGCCGTTGACCACCGACACCGCGATGCCCTGCGCGCGCAGGTGCTGCATCTCCTCGCCGCCGCGGCCGAAGACGAACGGGTCGCCGCCCTTCAGCCGCACCACGCGTTCGCCCTTCAGCGCCTCGGCCGCCATCAGCTTCTCGATGAAGGCCTGCGGCGTGCTCGCGCAACCGCCGCGCTTGCCGACGTGGACGATGCGCGCCGAGCGTCGGGCGTAGCGCAGCACGCCGTCGCCGACCAGGTCGTCGACCAGCAGCACCGTCGCGGCGCGGATCGCGCGCACCGCCTTGATCGTCAGCAGCTCCGGGTCGCCGGGGCCGGCACCGACCAGCGTCACGCTGCCTTGCGAAGCCTTCATGCGGTTTTCTCCTTCGGGTGGGCRCGTTCCAGCGCCGCCAGGCTGTCCAGCAGGCAGGCCACCTGCTGCGTCAGCGGCGCGGGCGCCGGCTTCTCGCCGCTGATGACCGACTGGATGTAGAGCGCGGTGGTCGATGCGTCGCAGCTGCGCGGCAGCACCGGCAGTTCGCGCAGCACGCCGTCGTGCGCGGCGAGCGACAGGTCGGTGCGCGGCTGGCCGTCGATGAAAACGTCCATGCGCGGCAGCCGGCGCGGGTCGGCCACCGGCTCGCCCTCGGTGCCGCGCATCAGCAGTGCGTTCGCGGTGGTGCGCTGCAGGAAGTCGGTCAGCATGCTGCCGTACTCGGGGTGCGTGTAGTTGACGACGCGCAGCGCACGCCCCGGCGCGCAGGGGTCGAGCAGCTTGGCCACGGTGTGGCCGGAGTTGCGCAGCCCGATGGTCCAGCGCGCGTCGAGCAGGCGCGCGAGCGGCGGGCACAGCGCATCGGTGCGCATGAAGACCGGCTCGCGGCGGCGCCAGGCCTGCATCACGTCGTCGGCGTCGCGCGCGACCGGCAGGCCCAGCACCTGGAAGATGTCGGCCGTCGTCACGCGGCCCGGGTCTTCGGGCATGCCGTGCACCAGCACCGGCACGCCTTCCTGCGCCAGCATCAGCGCCAGCAGCGGCGTCAGGTTCGGCAGCTTGCGCGCGCCGTTGTACGAGGGCAGCACCACCAGGGTGCGGTCGCAGGCGATCGGGATGCAGCGGGCCGACGTGGCCTGCAGGAAGCCGGCGAGTTCGTCCACCGACTCGCCCTTGATGCGCATCGCCATCGCGAACGCGCCGAGCTCGAGGTCGGTGACCTGGCCATCCAGCACCTGGCCCATCAGGTCCAGTGCCTGCTCGCGCGACAGCGACCGTGCGCCTTCCTTGCCGCGTCCGATTTCCTTGATGTAGTTCGTGATGCTCATGGCTTGTTCTCCCTGCGCAGCTTTCGCAAGGAATGGGCCAAGTGCGGGCGCAAGCGTGAAGACATGTGTCAGGGCCCCAGCAGGGCGTCCTTCAGCGGCGCGCGCCAGGCGCGGGCCACGGGGTCGTAGGCACCGAAGCCGGAGGCGAGTTCCCAGTAGGCCCAGCTGAAGCCGTGGCGTTCGGCCTCGTCGCGCATGCGGCGGGTGTAGGTGACGCGCGCGCCCATCTCGGCCTTGCCGTAGGCGCCGAACTCGCCCAGGTAGATCGGATAGCGGTTGCGCGCCGACCAGGCCGCCGCGGTGTCGAGCGGCGCGCGCATCTGCGCCAGCTGGGTCGCGTCGCAGCACGGCGTGCCGAGCCAGGCGGCTGCGCCGCTCGACCATTCGGCGCCCTGGTGCGTGAAGTGGAAGGGCTCGTAGTTGTGCACCGTGACGATCAGGTTCGCGTCGTTCGGCAGCACCAGCGCCGACAGGGCATTCGCGCTGTTCCACTGCGTCGGGCCGATGACGACCAGGCGCTTCGGGTTGCTGCGCCGCACGACGGCGAGGCCGCGCGCCGCGAGTTCGTTCCAGCTGGCGGTCTGCGCGCCGTGCGGCTCGTTGTAGAGCTCGAACACCAGCTTGGGGCCCCGGTCGCTGTAGCGCTGGGCGATCTGTTTCCACATGTTGAGGAATCGCAGCGCGTGCAGGCCGGCGGCCACCGGCATCTCGCCCGGATCGAGCGCATCGCCGTCGAGCTGGCGGTAGTGGTGCATGTCCAGCACGACGACCAGGCCGCGCGCGAGCAGCGCGTCCACCGCGTGGTCGACGCGCTGGAAGAACGCGTCGTCGATGGTGGCGTCGCCGCCCGGCGTGGCATGGTTGCTCCAGCGCACCGGCAGCCGAACGTGGGTGAAGCCGGCCTCGGCGGTCTTCGCGACCAGGTCGTCGTCCAGGCGCAGGCCCCAGGCGCCTTCGGACGGGGCATCGAAGATGTTGCCGAAGTTGATGCCGCGGCCCAGCGCGCGCGCCATCGCGAAGGCCTCGGGCGAAGCACCGGGCGCGGCACCGCTGGCCATCGGCGGGTGGTCGGCGAGCGAGGCGGCGGGTGGCGTGGCGCAGCCGGCGAACAGGGCGCAGGCCAAGGCCAGCCACGCCGCGCGCATCGGGATCGTCATGCTGTCTCCATCGTTCTTGTTCGACGGAGTGATTCTAGGCAGCCTGCGCCGGCTGCAGTTGCGCGCGCACCATGCGCTTCAGCGCAGGGATGCACGAGCCGCAGTTGGTGCCGCAGCGCAGCGCGCCTTGCAACTGCGCCAGCCGCTCGTCGGCCGAGCCGCTGCAGCGTTCGAGCTGCGCCGCGATGGCCGGCTCGCTGACGTTGAAGCAGGTGCAGACCTGCTTGCCGCTGGCCACCACGGCCACCGGGGCGCGCGCGCCGGGGCTCAGCAGCAGGCGGCCATAGGCCTGGGCCGGCAGCTCGTCCTGCAGCAGCGGGCGGATCCACACCTCGGCGCTGATGTCGCCGGCCAGCACGAACCCTTCGAGGCGCGCCTCGTCGCCATGGCGTGCCAGCCGCATCGTGCGGCGCTGGCCGCGGCGCTTGTCGGCATAGTGCAGCGCGTCGGCGGTGGCCAGGCCGAGCAGGGCTTCGATGCGTTCGACCAGGCCGTCGGGCGCCGGCTCGTACGCGGCGGCGCGGAACAGCACGCCGCTGCGCTCGCGGCCGAAGGGCACGCAGCTCGCGAACGCGAAGCCGTCCATCAGCGTCTTCAGTTCCTCGCGCACGCGCAGCACCTCGCCTTCCGGCAGCCAGGCGACGCCCAGCAGGCGCCACGGCAGTTCGGCCTTCAGCACCTTGACGGCGGTGTGCTTCAGCTCGGGCTGCTTCGAGCGCGGGCAGAAGGCCGAGGTCGTCAGCGCGTTGATGCCGTGCATGCGGCTGCCGCCCACGTACTCGTCGCCCCAGTGCATCGCGACGAAGGCCTGCGCCGGCGCCATCTGCTCGCTCGCCTGCACCGGCAGCACGATGCTGCCGCGGCGCGAGGTGACGTGCACCAGGTCGCCGTCTGCGAGTTTCAGGCGCGCCAGGTCCTGCGCGTGCATCTCGATCGCCGGCTCGGGCACGTGGCCGAACAGGCGGCCGATGGTGCCGGTGCGGCTCATGCCGTGCCATTGGTCGCGCAGGCGGCCGGTGGTCAGCGAGAACGGGTAGCGCGCATCGCGCGGCTCGGCCAGGCCTTCGTGGGGCGTGTCGGCGAAGCGGGCACGGCCGTTGGCGGTCGGGAAGACACCGTCCTCGTACAGCCGTGCGCGGCCGCTGGCGGCACCGGCCGGGAAGGGCCATTGCGCGGGCGCTGCCTCCAGCTGGCCGTAGCTCAGGCCGGTGATGTCGAGGTCGCGGCCGCGCGTGCTTTCGCGGTGCTCGTTCCAGATCGATTCGGGCGTCGGGTAGTCGAACAGCGTCGGCAGGGCAGGGCGCAGCTGCGCCTCGAGGCGCTGCGCGAAAGCGGTGACGGCATGCCAGTCGTGGCGCGCCTGGCCCGGCGCGGCCACCGCGGGGCGCACGCGGCTGATGCGGCGTTCGCTGTTGGTCACCGTGCCGTCCTTCTCGCCCCAGGTGGTGGCCGGCAGCAGCAGGTCGGCATGGTCGCAGGTGGCGGTGGTCGCGAAGGCCTCCTGCACGACGACGAACTCGGCGCGTTCCAGCGCGCGCCGCACGGTGGCCTGGTCGGGCATCGACTGGGCCGGATTGGTGCAGGCGATCCACAGCGCGCGGATCTCGCCGTCGGCCGCAGCCTGGAACATCTCGACCGCCGACTTGCCCGGCGTGGCCGGCACGTCGGGCACGCCCCACAGCGCGGCGACCTCGGCGCGGTGGGCCGGGTTGCCGAGGTCTCGGTGTGCGCTGAGCAGGTTGGCCAGGCCGCCGACCTCGCGCCCGCCCATCGCGTTCGGCTGGCCGGTCAGCGAGAACGGCCCGGCGCCCGGCTTGCCGATCTGCCCGGTGGCCAGGTGCAGGTTGATCAGCGCGGCGTTCTTGAAGGTGCCGGCGCGGCTCTGGTTCAGGCCCTGGCAGTACAGCGACAGCGTGCGGCCCTGATGGCCTTGCCCACTGCCTGCGAACCAGCGGGCTGCCTGCACCAAGGCGGCCTCGTCGATGCCGCAGATGCGTGCCGTCTCCTTCGGGTTGAAATCGCGCACGCGGTCGCGCAGCGCGGCGAAGCCTTCTGTGTGGGCGTCGATGTACGCATGGTCGACCAGGCCTTCCCACAGCATCAGGTGCAGCATGCCGTTGAAAAGCGCCACGTCGGTGCCCGGCAGCAGCGGCAGGTGCAGGTCGGCGGCTTCGGCGGTCTCGGTGCGGCGCGGGTCGGCGACGATGATGCGCAGGGCCGGGTTGGCGCGCTTCGCGTCCTCGATGCGGCGGAACAGGATCGGGTGCGCCCAGGCGGTGTTGGCCCCGGCGATGAACAGCGTGCTGCACAGGCCGAGGTCTTCGTAGCAGGCGGGCGGGGCATCGGCACCGAGCGTCAGCTTGTAGCCGGCGACCGCGCTGCTCATGCACAGCCGCGAGTTGGTGTCGACGTTGTTGGTGCCGATCAGCCCCTTGGCCAGCTTGTTGAAGACGTAGTAGTCCTCGGTCAGCAACTGGCCCGAGATGTAGAACCCGACGGCGTCCGGCCCGTGGCGGCGGATGGTGTCGGCGAAGCGGTCGGTGGCCAGGTCGAGCGCGGTGTCCCAGGTGATGGCGCGCGCCGGCGTGCCGCGCGCGAGGCGTTGCATCGGTTGCAGCAGGCGGGTCTGCAGCGTGACGGCGGCCGTGGCGGTGTGGTGCAGCGTGCTGCCCTTGGTGCACAGGCGGCCGAAGTTGGCCGGGTGATCGGGGTCGCCGCGCACGCCGGTGATCTGGTCGCCGTCGGATTCGATGATGACGCCGCAGCCGACGCCGCAGTACGGGCAGGTGGAGCGCGTGTCAGTCATTGAGCCCCCCAGTCGCTTCGCTCCATGCGACCTCAGACCACGGTGACAGGAATCACCCGCGGCCCGGCCACCGGCCGCACCAGGTCGATCGCATGCTGGCTCAGCTCCTGGGCATCCAGGTGCACCACCCCATCGACGACCTGCACCGCAAAGCGCGGCGTACAGCCCTCGTCCGGCGCCCGCGCGCATCCGTCGTCCAGTCCGATGGTCCAGTTGTGCAGCGGGCACGCGACGCTGGTGCCGAACACGATGCCCTGGCTCAGCGGCCCGCCCTTGTGCGGGCAGCGATCGAGCAGCGCGAACACCTGGTCGCTGTCGTTGCGGAAGATCGCGACGTCGACGCCGGTCGCGCGCGCCACGCGGCGCGAACCGAGCACGGGAATGTCCTCGACGCGGCAGATGGGGGTCCAGTGGTTCATGGTTCAGCCCAGTTTCGAATACAGGTTGGTCACGCCGTCCATCAGCTGCAGGATGCGTTCGCTGGTCGTGAAGACATTCGCCATCGCCTGCTTGTCGCTGCCGCCCGGTTGCAGCGTGCGCAAGGCGTTGTCGAAGAAGGTCCATTGCAGCGCGGCCATCGCCAACTGCTCCTGGATCGCAGCGGTGGTCTCGGGGGCCCTCTTCAGCACCTCGTGCGCCGCGATGAACTCCTCGCGCGCCTTGGCGAGTTCGGCGCTGCACAGCTGCGGCTGCACGTCCCAGCAGGCGCTCAGGTAGTACGCGGCCATGCGCTGGCTCAGCATGCGCTGGCGCCCGCACAGGTTGACCAGCCGCCCGGCCGGCTTCTGCGACACCTTCTCCAGCTGGCCGGTGCCGTCGTTCGCGAGCTTCAGCACCTTGCCCGACAGCGCGAGCACCGAGGCGGCCCGCGCCCGGGCCGGCTGTTCGCCGACCAGCACCGCCTTGTAGTCACCCCACGCCGCGTCGAGCTGCTGGTAGGTCGCCTTGATCTCCGGCTTGGGTGCGAACGCGCTCAGCTCCACCAGTTGCCGCTCGAACATCGCGATCGACGCGCTCAGCGTGCGCTCGGCCTGCGCCCGCTCCACGCCCAGGCCACCGGCCAGGTAGCTCTTGGCCATGCGCTGGCTCAGCATGCGCTGGCGGCCGGCCTTGTTGATCGCGTCGTTCAGGTCGACCATCTGGGCCTGCGCCGCCAGCGGCAGCAACGGCACCGCCAGCACGAGGTCGCGCCGCCTCACGAGGCCACCACCGGCGCCACCACCGGCGCGAACTGCCGCGTGTCCACGCGGGCCTTGTCGAACTCGAACCACGGATCCGGCTCGCCGTCGAGCGAGAACTTGAGCCGTTCCCACAGTGCGCGGCGCCCCTCGTGGTCGTCCAGGATCTTCTTCTTCACGTGGTCGAGCCCGACGCGGCCGATCCAGTGCACCGTGCGTTCCAGGTACCAGCCTTCCTCGCGGTACAGCTGCAGGAACGCACCGCTGTATTCCAGCACCTCTTCCGGCGTCTTCAGCTTGGTGAAGAAATGCGCCACCTCGGTCTTGATGCCGCCGTTGCCGCCGACGTAGATCTCCCAGCCCGAGTCGACGCCGATCACGCCGACGTCCTTGATCCCGGCCTCGGCGCAGTTGCGCGGGCAGCCGCTGACCGCCAGCTTCACCTTGTGCGGCGCATACATGCGCCACAGCGCGCGCTCCAGGTCCTTGCCCATCTGCGTGCTGTCCTGCGTGCCGAAGCGGCACCATTCCGAGCCGACGCAGGTCTTCACCGTGCGCAAGGCCTTGGCATACGCGTGCCCCGACGGCATGCCGATGTCCTTCCAGACGTTGACCAGGTCTTCCTTCTTGACGCCCAGCAGGTCGATGCGCTGGCCGCCGGTCACCTTGACGGTCGGGATCTTGTACTTGTCGACCGCGTCGGCGATGCGCCGCAGCTCGTCGGCCGTGGTCTCGCCGCCCCACATGCGCGGGATTACGCTGTAGGTGCCGTCCTTCTGGATGTTGGCGTGGCTGCGCTCGTTGATGTAGCGCGACTGCGGATCGTCCTGCGCCTCCTTCGGCCAGGTGCTCAGCAGGTAGTAGTTGACCGCCGGCCGGCAGCTGGAGCAGCCGTTCGGCGTGCGCCAGGCGAGCGTCTGGTAGACCGATGCGATCGACAGCAGCTTCTCCTGGCGGATCGCATCGCGCACCTCCTGGTGGCTGTGGTCGGTGCAGCCGCACATCGCCTTCTTCTTCGGCGTGGCCGAATAGTCGCCGCCGGCGGTGAACATCAGCAGCTGCTCGACCAGCCCGGTGCACGAGCCGCATGATGCGCTGGCCTTGGTGTGCTTGCGCACCTCTTCGAGCGTGAACAGGCCCTTCTCCTTGATGGCCTTGCAGATGGTGCCCTTGTTGACGCCGTTGCAGCCGCAGACCTCGTCCGAATCGGCCATCGCGGCCGCCTTGTTGTGGCCCTCGTGGCCGGTGTCGCCGATGTTGGATTCGCCGAACATCAGCTTGTCGCGGATGTCGGTGATCTTGCGGCCCTCGCGAAGCAGCTTGAAGTACCAGGAGCCGTCCACCGTGTCGCCGTACATGCAGGCGCCCACCAGCTGCTCGTCCTTGATCACCAGCTTCTTGTAGACGCCGCCGAAGGGATCGCTCATCACGATCTCCTCGCAGTCGGCGCCGCCCATGAAGTTGCCGGCCGAGAACAGGTCGATGCCGGTCACCTTCAGCTTGGTCGAGGTCTGCGAGCCGGTGTAGCGGCCGATGCCGAACTCGGCCAGGTGGGTCGCGCAGACCTTGCCCTGCTCGAACAGCGGAGCCACCAGGCCGTAGGCGATGCCGCGGTGCGCCGCGCATTCGCCGACCGAGTAGATGCGCGGGTCGGTGACGGTCTGCATCGTGTCGGTGACGACGATGCCCCGGTTGCAGTGGATGCCGATCTTTTCGGCCAGTTCGGTGTTCGGGCGGATGCCGGCGGCCATCACGACCAGGTCGGCCGGCACCTCGGTGCCGTCCTTGAACTGCACCGCCATCACGCGGCCGCCTTTGCCGGCGTCGCGGTCGCCGATCAACGCCTGCGTGTTCGCACCGATCAGGAACTTCAGCCCGCGTGCCTCCAGCGACTTCTGCAGCAGCTTGCCGGCCACGTCGTCGAGCTGCCGCTCCATCAGCCACGGCGCCACGTGCACCACGCTGACCTGCATGCCGCGCAGCATCAGCCCGTTGGCAGCTTCCAGCCCCAGCAGCCCGCCGCCGATCACCACCGCGTGCTTGTACTTCGTCGCGGCCTCGATCATCGTGTTGGTGTCCTGGATGTCGCGGTACGCGATCACGCCTTCCAGGTCCTTGCCGGGGATCGGCAGGATGAACGGGTTCGAGCCGGTCGTGATCAGCAGCCGGTCATAGCCTTCCTCGGTGCCGTCGGCGGCGCGCACGACGCGCTTGCGCCGGTCCACGTCGACCACCTTCTTGCCCAGGTGCAGCCTGATGCCGTGCTCCTCGTACCAGCTGAGCGGGTTGAGCACGATCTCGTCCAGCGTCTGCTCGCCGGCCAGCACCGGGCTGAGCAGGATGCGGTTGTAGTTCGGGTGCGGCTCGGCACCGAAGACGGTGATGTCGTACAGGTCGGGCGCGATCTTCAGCAGTTCTTCCAGCGTGCGCACGCCGGCCATGCCGTTGCCCACCATCACGAGTTTCATCTTCTTCATGCGAAGCTCCAGTTCCAGCCGCTGGTGCGGCGATAAAAGCAAAGGGGGTGCCAGGCGAGGTACCCTCGCGGGCCATGAGCTTTGACGTCGAGATCGGACACTTCAGCCTCGCGGGACAACGCCCGCGCAACGAGGACTTCGCGGCCTGCCTCGCCCCGGGCGGCGACGACGCCGCGCGCGGCCTGATCGCGGCGATCGCCGACGGTGTCTCGTCGGGCGGCCTGGGCCTCGAGGCCGCGCAGACCACCGCGATGAGCGTGGTGCAGGACTACTTCGCCGCGCCCGACACCTGGCACACCACGGCCGTGCTCGACCGCGTGATCGGCGCGCAGAACAGCTGGCTGGTCGACCACAACCGGCGCCGCCAGCGCGCGCGCCACGACGCGATGGGCATGACCACGCTGACCGCGCTGGTGCTGCGCGGCCAGGGCTTCACGCTGGCCCACGTCGGCGACACGCGGGCCCACCTGCTGCGCGGCGACGAACTGGTGCAGCTGACGCAGGACCACGGCTTCGACCACCCCGACCAGCGCGGCCGGCTGACGCGCGCCATCGGGCTGGACGACCGGGTGCGCGTCGACTACCTGCAGGCCGAGCTGCAGACCGGCGACCTGTTCGTGCTGACCAGCGACGGCGTGCATGGCCAGTTGCCGCCGCAGCGCCTGGCCGCGCTGGCGCGCGACGGCAGCGCGCAGCAGGCCGCCGAGGCGCTGGTGCGGGCCGCGCTGGCC
>NZ_JBFUEB010000042.1:0-47988 GCF_056404395.1 Rhizobacter sp. P2_D12
GTCGAGGCTGGCCTCGAACTCAATTATTTGAGCCTTGAGGCGCTCGAATATTCCCTTTGACGTGTGCTCGTCCCGGGCATCCTGGATCGAGCGTGTCATCGCTTCCTGCCTCTTGTCGAAGTCCGCCATGATGTTCGGCATCTGAAAGCTCATGTTGTTCCCTGGTGGTGAGTTGCAGCCGCGATTCTGAACGTCGCGAACCGCGTCGCCAAGGGAGCGGTTGYTTTCCAGAAATCACGTGGGAACGTATCCCCCTTTTTGGGGATGCCAGATTTCATCGGCGTCAAATAAATGAAATATGAGGGATTTTTTGCTGGACGCTGTCGTCCGCCCTGTTGATATGCTATAGAAGGCAAGTATACGAAAAACCGATAGGAGATGACTTGATTTCACCGGCTTGCCGCACAAAATACACGCTGCTATCCTGACTTCCTCAAATGACTCTTAGGGAGAGAACATGAAAAGGCTTTTTGCCGCGAGCCTCGCGGCATTTTGTTGCATCGCCTATTCGGCGACGCCGGCGCTGCCAACTGCAACGCAGAACGTCAATGTGTGGACGGAAGGGGCGAAACCTCGTGAGGGGTTCGCGCGACTGAGAATCAATCTGTCAAGTGCTACGGCGAACGCAACCGAAGAGGTTCGCTTGGCGGGAGTGGCAGTCTGCTCGACGGATGTCTGCTATGAGGCGGCCGTTCCCAGTTCCTTGAAGATATTCAATACTGCGGCCGGTACCAGCGCACCGGTTGTGGAACTGGAGGTTCCATATCTGAAAATCAGCGGGGTGCGGTTCAAGACACTCAGCGGACCTGGCATCTTGCAAGGAAACGTCGTCCTTGCCACCCCCTTCAATCTCGAGGCTCCTTTCCGTGGTGCGGATCTGATGGTTCTCGTTCAAGGGCGGTCTAGTAATGGATCGGCTTCAACGTATGAGCCTGTCAATGTCGTCGCCAACTACCTCAAGCCCGAGGGAACTGCGATTTTCTACAACCCAAAATTTGCGAGTACGGTAAAATTGCCGTTGGGCGTGACGCTGACCATTCCGGCCGGTGCTTACGGAACGCCGCAGATTTTCATTGGGTCAGTGCACGATACCGGGGATGAATTACCGTTGCTGGATATATATCCGGCGCTCGATTTGCTCAAGCCCGCTACCGTGAGTATTGCACCAGCGGCGAGGGAACTGCGCGCGCAGAGCGCCAGCCAAGTGCCGGCGTCGCCACGACCAAAGGCGGCATCTCCCGATGGAACCTCCGCCGTTGAAGCGCAGGCGTCGCGTGCCGGAGCGACAACTACGTTCGACATCTCTTCCACCGGCGTGATCCGTAAGGGGTTTCAAGCACCTCGAGCGAAGGACCTGAAATCGGATGCGTCCGCAGGAGTTCAGCCGATGGCATCGGCAGCCGTATGCAATGAGGCAGGTTGGTGCAATTGCGCAGATGAACTCGCTTTCCCTACGAACCAACAGATTCTGGCGAACGCGGTGGTTCCGACGGGGACTGGCTATGTCGATTGGTGCACCACTATTCCGCCATACGTGCATATTACGATTTCGAATATGGCGGACTCGCGTGAACGCTTCACGATTCGGCACGAAAATTATTATATTAACAATGGCGTTAATGTAATGCCACTAAGGACGCTCCCGACTTGGTCTCCGAACACCCAGGCGATGATTAACGGGTTCACTTGGGCCGGCAGTAAAGGACTGTCGGATGCAGACTATGGCAGAGGGCTCGGATACGTCCATGATTTTGGGTTCGCCCTAGGCGATAACCTTCCGGGCGGGGCTATCTGTGCAGACGTGGTGAGCAGTGCCTTTCCGAATTGCGACGCGTTTAATGGCGATGGGAAAAAGAGGGTTTTCATGGTTGACGCGTCGGGACCTGGAAACTCGTTTCATGACGAAACCGTTCCGAAGATTATTACCAACACTGTTTCGTATGTCAGCTCGTCCACCTCCATCGAACGAGACTCTGTATGTACCACGGACGCCGATGTAAGTAGCTGGTCTGCAATTGGTGAGACCGTCACGGGTAAGTTGGTCATGATGTCGTCGGTGTCGGGTACCTCTACCACGGCTGTTGACCTTTGCCCGGTTTTCAAAGCCTTGGGAATTGTGAATGCGATTCGCACGGATGGTGCTACGGCAGCCTCCATGACGGTTGACGGAATTCATAAGAACCCGCTGACTGGAATGGATGCCTTTGCCTACGGTAGCGCCCGTCACGTTTTGTACGGCTTGAAAGTTTCTTACCCGGGCTGGTAACGAGCCGATTGGGCATACCCCAAAGGGTGAGGCTTCGCATTCGCAGCACTCTTGAGTGCCAAGTACGTTTAGGTGAAGCCAAATCGGTGGATCTGGAACTCTTGGCACTCTCTGGTTTTCTTGGCACAACGCTTGTTTGATGCACCGACCCATGATCAGGTTGTGCTCGGCCGGTACCGCTTCAAGAACAGCTCCGCTCAACCCACACTGCCCAAGAAGGAGTCCAAAGCCAAGAAGTTATCCACAACGTGAGCCAGCTTGGCTCGAAAACGGGTGGGTCAACATTGGATGGAAAACCCGGGTCAACTCTCCGTGGAACTCAACACTCCAGGATCATCGCCCGTAGCCTGGCGCGCGCGTCATCGCTGAGCTGGTCGCCCAGGTGCTCGAAGACGGCGGCCATCAAGAGGACTGGCCGGCCGAGCACCTGGTGGGAAGAGCTTGGCGGTGTCAGTGCTCATGCGGCCATGGGCATCGGGGCCACGTCCTTGACGATCTGCTTGCCGACAGTCTTCTCGGCGACGCGCAGGTCGTAGATGGCCTGGAGGTTCAGCCAGCCCTCGGCCTCGCTGCCGAACAGACGCTGCAGGCGCAGGGCGGTGTCGGCCGTCACGCCGCGCTCGGCCTTGACGATGCCGTTCACGCGCGAGGTGGGCACGCCCAGCAGCTTGGCCAGCGCGTTCTCGCTGAGCTTCAGGGGCTTCATGTAGTCCTCCAGCAGGATCTCGCCGGGGTGGACAGGGCGCATTCCGTTCTTGATCATTTCGCACTCCATTGCGTCAAGAAAAAAGGTTCCGGTCGGGCCGGGTCAGTGGGGGTCTTGGATCAGCACGTCATAGGGGCCGTTCGCGCCCCATTTGAAGGTCAGGCGCCACTGGTCGTTGATCCGAACGTGCCAAGCGCCGTCGTACTGCTTCAGGTCGTTGCCAGGCGGGGCCTTCATGAAGTTCACCGAGGGTGCCGCGTGCAACTGGGTCAGCTTGCGCTCGGCCACCTTCTTGATGTTGGCGAACTTGGCATTCTTGCCGGTCGTGAACAGCTCCTCTGTGTCGGGACAGGCGAATGATTGAATTGGCATGTTGGTATCCTATCCGTTATCCGGATAACGGTCAATTGTTGGATTGGAGTGGATGCGCTCGGCGGGCTGCGGCTGGGTTTCGTGTAGGTGCACGTCCCGCCGATGCGCCCAGGTGGCGCGCCGCCTCGAGCCGCCGGTTTCGAGCTGGAGGTAGTCGCCGCTGGAGTGCACCGCGACGACCTTGCCGTACCAGAAGGGGCTGTACTGGCCGGGCCGCTGGTTGAACTTGCCGAAGAGGCCCACGGCCTGGAGCGCGTACGCGCGTTCGGTTGGCATGGTCAGCGGCGGCGCCCGTGGGACGCGCGCTCGCGTTTCCACTGCGCGCCGCGCGGCGCCGGCGGCTCGGCGCAGACCTGCGGCTGCGCATCGGGGGGTGTCAGCAGCTCGTCGAGCGTGCGGCGCGCGAACGCGTCGTCGTCGACGATCAGGATGCGCATCTCGGGCGGCAGCTTTCGGTGTGCGGCAATCCAGGCGTCTGCGAGCGCCTGGGTGACGTAGACGATGGCTGTCCTGTTCATGCCGGGTCACCTCGGCCTGCCGCTGGCTCCGAGGGGCCGCTGAGCGCGGAGGCCGCCGGCGGGGCGGGGTGCGGCGGAATCCAGCGGTCAACCGAGCCTGAACGCATCGCGGCACGGTCGCTGTACAGGCGCCAGCCGCAGACGCGACAGGTTCGCTCATCGCCGAACACCACGCCGAATCCAGGCATGCCGAGGTCTTCGTCCAGTACGGGCTTGGAGTTGCCAAGCTCGCACGCGACGGCGCACCTTGCCGCCTGACCCGGCTCCGATGTCGGCCCTGATGGGAGGGTGGCCTTGTCGGCCAGGGGTGCTTCTCCGCAGTGCTCGGCCAGGCGCGCGCGGCCGGCGTCGGTGATCGTGGCCTTGCGCTCGTACATGCGAGCCGAGGGATCGTCCTTCACCAGGCCGGCCTCGCGCAGCGGTGCGATCAGCTTGCCCGCCATGCGCGCGGCGCCCTGCTCAGTCCATGCGAGGTCGCCGTTGCGCCCGCGCGGGACAAGCTCGTGCACCAGGCCCTTGATGCTGTAGCCGTTGCGCCGCTCGGCCAGGAAGCGCAGGACCGACAGGCGCAACGGGGTCATGTTCATGGCGCTCTTCGCGGTATCAGCCATTGGACTGCTCCATCTCCGCCAGCGCCGCACGCGCGACCGCCAGCGTGTCGTCGGCGGCGGTCTTCTGCCCCTCAAGAATGCGAATCTGACGCACCTTGCGCGCGACCAGCCGCTCCAGGGCTTCCCGCTTCGTGCGGCTCAGCCCCTTGGCGCCGTCCGCCAGGGCGAAGCGCGGGCGAATGTGGCTCCACTCGATGCACGAGAACCAGGCGCCGCAGGCTGTCGCCTTCGTGCATCGCCAGGTCGTCCAGCTCAGCGCCATGCTCTGGTAGCTCTCGCTGCCGTCGTCGATCCAATCCCCCTCGACGCGGTGCCATACGTCGCCGACGACCACGGCGGCCGCCTTGACCGCAGCGGCGGCGGCCCTCTTCTGGTCTGCGCTCACAGCGGCGTCTCCTTGTTCTGCTGGGCGGCCAGGGCTGCCTCCATTGCCTTGATCACCCAGTCGTGTGGAATCCACTTCTCGCCGCGAGCGCCGCGCGTGTAGTCGTGCCGCTGAGGATCGCGGGCGGCACAGTCCTTGGCGATGGCGATCAGGTGCGCGCGGGTGAGGTGCCCGTTGGCGCCGGCTGCCGGCACTAGCATCCACCCTTCGGGCTTGCGCACGTACTGGATGCGGCCGGCCTTGCGCAGGGCCTGTAGGCGGCGGTCGACCATGCGCACCGCCGTCCGCTCCTGCCAGGCCGGGCGGCTGATGTTCTCGGCGTCGGCCGCCTTCTGCGCCTCCTCTGCGACGGTGCCCGCGAACATGGTGGTGAAGCTGAGCGGCCCGTTGCTCGTGGCGATGGCGATCACGATCGCGGCATCCAGGGTGGTGAAGTCGTACTTGCTCATTGGCGTCTTGTCGTTGGTCATGGAAGGCATCGGTCCGATCCGAAGCAGTAGGCGTAGTCGGGGTCATGCTCAGCGGCGGTGCCGAAAATCTCGAACTCGCGCTCGCAGCTCCGGCAGTTGGCGAGCAGGCGGCCACGCCTCTCGGTCAGGCCGAGGTTGGTGAGGTCGTCTTCGCGGCGCTGACGCCGTGACAAGTGGGCGAAGGCGGCGCGCTTGCTGCGTTGGCGGTCGCTCATCCGCGTCCCTTCAGCGTGAATTCGTTGAGCTGGTTGACCGTGATGCCGCCGGCGGCGAGCTGCGCGATCATGTTGGTGCCGTCCTGCTTGCCGTCTTCGTGCGCGAACTGCAGGCCCGCGTGCACGGTGGTCAGTAGGCCGTCGAGCTGGGCGGCGATGTCGGCGCGCAGCATGCGCGAGCACTCCCGGCCAAGATGCCCGCTGCTGCCGGACGGGTTGGGGTTGCTGAAGATGGGCGTGGCGTTGTAGTTCACGTCCTTGCCGACGTTCGGGGAGCTGACGGCCAGTGCCAGCTTCCACAGCGCGGTCTGGATCGGGTGGGAGCCGAATCCCTCGCTCCTGTCGTGGGGCAGGTAGGGTAGCCAGTGCGGCTGGGTCGGCAGGTAGAACTCGCCGATCTCGTCGCCGCGAGCGGCCTGTTCCTTGGCGGCGCGCTGAGCCAGGTCGAGCGTGTTACGGCAGTTGTCGCAGACGCCGGCCTTGGGGCGGCCCCGCCACTCACTGGGCACCAGGCCGCAGCCATGGCAAGGATCGAGCGTGCGGCCGGCGGGTGCGCGTCGGTTCGCGCTCATGCGTCGCTCGCCTTCGTCAAGGCGCACATCTGGCGAAGGGTCTCCAGCGGCAGCAGGCGGGCGTTCTTCAGGTGCAGGTCGAGACTGGTGGTCAGGCGCTTCGCAAGCTGTTGCGCCTCTCGGCGGTCAAGGTCTTCCGGCTCGACCTGCTCCAGGGTGCGACGGTTGTACGGCTGTCCGCCGTGCTCTTCGCCGTCGGAGCGGCGAAAGCGGAAGGCGTTGTTGATGATGATCTGGGTGGGCGTCAGGCGCTCGACCTTGCAGATCGTGCGGCTGCGACTGGTCTTCACCAAGACCTCGTTGCCTGGCTTGAGGTGGGCCAGCCAGACGGCCCTTTCATTGCTGATGATCATGGGTGGGTGCGCATGGCTGCGCTGATTTGCGGGACGTGGGCGGCCCTGACGGGCCATGTGCGCAAAGCCGGCACCGATGCCGGGTTGGGTTCTGACGCGACTGTAACTCGTGTTCTCATGCATGACAACAGATGTTGCTGTGACGTTCGCAAGAACGCGATGCGACCTTCCGGCCGCCTCGGGTTCAGCCTGTCTTGCCGTCCTCGGGGGCGCCGCTCAGCGAGTGCCTGGAGCTACTTCGAGGTACAGGTTGCCGTCGACGATCGACTCAGCCAGCACCACGGCCATGCGGCTCATGCCGAAGCCAGTGCTGAGCGTGAAGGGCGGCAGCTTCCGGCCGGAGCTGTGCACGCTGCCGTGCGCCTCGACCAGGTAGCAGCGCGCCGGCGTGGCGCGGCAGTGGATCGTCACGTCCTGGCCGCCCTCACCGGGCTTGGCCAAGTAGCGCGCGACTGGCACGTACTCGCCGGGTGCGAAAGTCGCGGGGCCGCACCAGTTCTCCCTGAATGGCGCCTTGTCGGGTCGGCGCACGATGTATTGCGAGCGGGTCATCCAAATTCCTGTACTGAATCGGGGCGTGCCTCCGGCCCCTCATTTGTGGTTTGCCCCTCCAGGTTACGACGGAGGGGCGTTCTCGCGCTCACGATCCCGTCTTGAAGCGCTTTGCATAGGCGGCTTCGGGCGTGGACTTCCCATCGACGTAGAGCAACGCGGGGAACTGGTGGTACACCTTGCGGCTTACAGGAGCCCACTTGGAAACGACCTGTTGCCGCAAAAGAACGTTGCAACCGTCCTTCTCGCCGGACACGACGACGTAGCCGCAGTCATCCTTGATCAGCTTGGCCGAGGTCAGCTCGCCCAGCTTGAGGTTCGTCTTGAAGAACCACTGCATGGCGACCTCTTCGCCGTACTTCGTTGCCAGGCGTAGCAGCTTGGGCTCGTCGAGGCGGTATCCCCGGACGATGTCGCCCCGGATGCGGACGCCGCGCACGGGCACGTTCACGATCGTGCTGTGCCGCCCGATGACGTTGGTGACGATGGCCTGCTCGTCCTGCTGCGCCTTCGTGAGGCGGTGCTCGTTGGGGTACAGGGTCGCGGGGATGACGCCGTCGGCGGCGGCGAACTTCGACGTGAAGCGCTTGAAGACCTGGCGGATGTGGTTCTCGTAGGAGGCGGCCAGCGCCGGCGCTTGCGTCATGAACTGCGCGCGCAGTTCGGGGTTGAAGCTCTCGCTGCGGTGCGGGATGCGAACCTTCGTGCCGTCGGCGTTGCGGGGCGCCAGGTTGAGCGGCGCCGCCTTGATCTCCGCGTAGAGGGCGACCAGGCGCTCAATCGTGGGCAGGTGCTCGGCCGCGTCAGGCAGGCCGGCGCGCACCAGATCCGCGTGCTTGGGGCGCCACTGGTGCGGGCCGTGGGGCATGTCGCAGTAAACGGCGTCTTGAGCCTCGGTGCGCTCCTCGTGCGGAATGGCCAGGAACACGCCGTGGATCATGTCGCGGGCCATGTCGAAGGCGCGGCTGGCGTGCTCCTTGGCGTACTTCTGGTCGGCCTTCGTCGTGAAGCCTGCGGCCAGCAGGTAGCGGGCAGACTCCTCGCTCTTGGCGAGGCGGGCGGCGTTCTTGGCGATGCGGTCGTCGTGCATGTCCTGGCGTCCTGTTTAAGTAACATGTGTTATTGTGCATTGTTGCAAATGTTAGCGTCAAGCGCTATTTTGGAAATTGGGCCGGCGTCGTGTCGCCCTCGGGCGCGACCATGTCGGCAACATGGCAGCCTCCCGCATCACGTCCCGCGACATCGCGGCGATGACCTCACACTGGCTCGGTACTCCGCCAAACGGATACCTGGGCTCCAGCTATGGGGCGGACGTGAAGTCGCTGCTCCAGACGCCGATGGCTGCCGGGCTGGCCGACGGCTTGATCGCCAAGTGCCGCCAGGACGTGCCCATCCTGCTGTCGGCGCCGCCGGACATGGTCAACGTCTACGCCTACGACGCGGAGCTGGATCGCAAGGTCATCAAGTTCGAGATCGCCGGCGAGCTGCTGGACGTGGACGGCGTGCAGTCGTGGGACAACGCCGATAGCGCCGCGATCACGCTGCCCAACACGTCCCTGCTCGATGAGGTGAGCGAGCCGGCGGCCAACCTGCTGCACCACACCGAGCACGTCAGCCTGCCGTCGCAAGGCTACTGGTGATCCGAGAAGAGACATGACGACCCAATCCACGAACGCGAAGATCGCCCAGTTCACGACCGACCTCGACTTGGCGCACCAGATCGTCCACGGCGGCCCTGAGACGGTCGTCCAGACTGAAGGCGGCCAAGTGCGCAGCTTGTCCAACGTGATCCACCAGCTCGACGCGGCAGTCAACGACGCCGCCGAGTCGGTGATCGGCCTGGTGCTCTCGGCGCGCGACCAGGCAGTGAACTCGTCGGTTCAGGCCCAGGCGCAGGCCACCACGGCCACGACGGCCGCCAACACTGCGACGGCGAAGTCTGGTGACGCGACGACGAGCGCGACGAAGGCGGCAGCGAGCCAAACCTCGGCCGCGACCAGCGCCACGAACGCAGCCGCCAGCGCGACGACGGCGGACACACGTGCCACGGCGGCGGCGACCAGTGCAAGCGGTGYGGCCACCAGCGCGGGCTCTGCGCAGTCCTCCAAGGCGGCGGCGGCGACCAGCGAGACGAATGCGGGGGCGAGCGCCGCTGCGGCCGCAGCAAGCGCTACGGCCGCAGCCGGCAGCGCTTCGACCGCCAACACGAGCAAGGACACGGCGGTGGCGAACGCCGCCTCGGCGGCCAACTCGGCAACGACGGCGACGGGTGCGGCCACGATCGCCTCGAACGCAGCCACCTCGGCGCAGGGTAGTGCCGACGTGGCGCTGGCCAGCAAGACCGCTGCCGAGACCGCGTCCTCGCAGGCGCAGTCGAGCGCTGCCGTGGCCGTCAACGGCGCCAGCACTACGGCCACGAGCACGACTTCGCTTGCGATCGGCGCCGGCGCCAAGTCCCTCACGCTGGCGCAGGCCGGCAAGGCGTTCACCGTGGGTCAGTGGGTCTACCTGGCGGACTCGGCGGTGCCGAACTCCAGGTGGATGCACGGCACCATCACGGCCTACAACGGCGTGACGGGAGCGATGACCGTCAGCGTCTCGCGCTTCGCGGGCACGGGCAGCTTCGCGGCCTGGCTCGTCATGCCGGCCACGCCGTCCTACGAGACGATCACCAGCGACGCGGCCGGCAATGTCAACATCGCCGGCAGCCTGACGATCGGCGGCAAGCAGGCTTGGCACTCGGGCAACCTAGCGGACCTGGGCCAGCTTGCCAACGGGCCGGGCTACATCACCTCCGCGGGCTCGATCACTGGCAACGCTGCGACGGCGACGAGCGCCGCGAAGCTGGGCGGCATCCCCGCCAGCAGCTACGCGCTCTTGGACGGGCCCGTGTTCACGAGCGACGTGGGCCTCGCGCCAGGCGACGGCAGGGGCCTGAACTTCTGGGGGAGCACCTCGTACTCCATCTCGATGGGGAGCGCGGTCGAGTTCCACTACGGCCCCGTCATCGACTACTCGATCAAGACGAGCATGGATGCCTCGCCGGGGCGCGGTTTCACCTGGGGCGGCCGGGGCAGCGCACCGATTGCGGCGCTGTCGAACACGGGCAGCATGCAGATCGCCGGCGTCATGGGTGCGATGGCGGGCTTCCAGAACCCGTCCTACGTAGTTAACGCGCGCAACCGAATCTGGAGCTTTGGCAACGCCGACGACTACGGGCTCTCGTACTTCCAGGGGACTGCGGGCTGGAGCGGCCGTGACAGTATCGGCCTGCACCTCGGTTCGACATCGGCTGGTGCATCGTTCAACTTCACCAACAACGGCAAGCTCGTCTTCCCGCCGAACACAACATGGGGCGCCCAGCTGATCGTTGGCGGCGACTCCGTCAGCGGTATCGGCCGCACCGGCACCATCGCCTCGGTGGTGACCTCTAACGGCAACCTGCACCTGGACTCCGGCAGCGACAAGGCCATCTACCTGAACTTCTACAGCGGCACCGCTGGCGTGAACTTCGGGAACGGCTCGTCCGGCACGGTCGCCTCCATCGACGCTGTCGGCAACGCTGGATTCAACGGCTACGTCACGGGCAACCGCCTGTTCTCGGGCTATGACTCGGGCGTTGCGCAGTCGATGTCGTGCAGCAACTGGTTCCGAACCACGAGCAACACGGGCATCTACTTCGCGGACTTCGGCCTCGGCCTGTACGCGGCGCAGGGCGAGTACGGCTCCGTCGGCACGTATGGAGGCAAGAACACCTGGGGTGGCTACTCGATCAACGGGGGCGTCGTGTTCATGCACAGCAACTCGTCCTCGGGGACGTGGGGCATCTACAACGACTACATCAACAACTGGATTCTCAACGGCGACATGAACGGCAACGTGACCTTCACCGGCAACGTCACCGCCTACTCAGACGAACGGCTGAAAATGGACTGGCGGGACCTGCCCGATGACTTCATCGAGCGGGTCGCTGGTATGCGGATGGGCACCTATGCGCGCACCGACATCGGTGGACGGCACGCGGGCGCTTCCGCCCAGGAATGGCAATGTCTGCTGCCCGAGGTGGTGCAGGAGGCGCAGCGAGGCGCCGAGGAGGACGATGGCACCTACCTGACGCTGGCCTACGGCAACGCCGGCCTGGTCACCAGTATGGCCCTGGCCAGGCGGGTCATCGCACTTGAGGCTCGCCTGAACAAGCTGGGGGTCGCGTGACCATCAGGGGCGCCGGCGCGATCTCGATCCAGGACATCGCCAACGAACTCGGGATCAGCGCCTCGGGGTTGAGCTTGGCCGACTCCAGGTGTCGCGCCCTCGCGGGCGTGCAAGCCGGGCCCATCTCGCTCAGCGACTTCTACGGGAAGTCGGCGGCGTCGCCCGTGCCGAGCTGGAGCATCCGCTTAGAAAACATCTCGTCCATCAAGGGCATCCGCAGCGCAACACTCGACATCAACGGAACCGGCAGCGTGGGTACCCGAGGGGGTAGCGCGCAGACCTCGAACTGGTATCTCCCGAACGTCACAGGCATTGGCGCTGCGTACTACGTGAAATTCGTCTCCTCGGGCCAGGGAAATTTCTCCGGTACCGCTCGCAACACGATTGTGAACATCGGAAGCGGGGGCGTTGCAATCACCGTAGCCAGCGGCAGCACCACTGCAGAAGCCATAGGACAGATCACCGTCTCGATCTACAGGGACGCGGCGGGCACCCAGCTCGTATCGACGGGCGGCGTCCCCTACGACGTGGGCTGGGCAGGTAACTAAGTCAACACCAAGGAATCCTCATGAAAAGCTACCGAGCGACCAAGAGTGCGGGCAGCACCTTTCATCGCCAGAACCATGTGGTCATCGACACCCGCGACGGCGTCGCGCCCGCCGTTTGCTTCCACGAAGAGGAGGTGATCGTGGCCGGCGGCCGGCAGGTCGTGGTAACGCAAGGGCCGAAGGCCTTCCGCGTTGATTTCCAGCCGGAGAAGGTGATCAACATCGTCGACAAGGCGGGCAAGCCGTTGGGCCGCTCGTGCACGCACGATGACTTCCTCTTGATCCTCAACTCGCTCTACTTGCAGGAGGCGACCGAACGCGACGTGCGCGACACGCGCCAGGTGCAAGAGGCCGAGGCGCAGGCCGCCGCGCTGACTGCCGCCGCCGAGGCTGCCGCGACGGCTGCGGGCGAGGCCACGCCCCAGGTTGCCGCCGAGTCAGCGTTGGCCGCCGTGCAGGCATCGCCGGCCGCCGACGCTGCGCCCGCAAATCCCGATTGATCCATACCAGAGACTTCCCTATGACGCCCCAGAACCAACCTATTCAAGAACCCACCGTCACCCTGGAGCTGCCGCTGAGCGCGGTTGGCGTGGTGATGGCGGGGCTGAACGAGCTGCCGCGCAAGTTCTCGCACGTCTGGTGCGACGAGATCGACCGCCAGGTGCAGTTCCAACTCGCCGCCGCGCAGGCCAAGCAGGAGCGGGGTGCGCTCTCTGCCCCAGGCACTCCTCTCGCGCGCGATGCGGGCGGTGTCGGCCCCTTGGCCGACAGCAAACCCACCTGAGCCCAAAGCGGAAATCCAGCCGCAGCCGCTGACCTCCTGCGCCCGATAGTGGGCGCATGAGCCTGAGCAAGGAGCAGTTCCTCGACGCCGCGATCAATGCTGCCAGCGCGTATCCCAACGTGCGGCAGTACATCGCTGCGCGCGATCCGCGCGTGCTCGCTCAGCTCGAGGCCCAGGCCGCGATGTTGGCCATGCTGTCCTCGCAGCTCGACGTGGCCAAGTTCGAGCCCTTCGTGAAGTCGCGGGATGCGACGGTGCTGGCTGACGCTGCCCTCAAGGGCATCCTGCCGTTGGGGCGCGCGTGCCGCCTCACCCTGCGCATGGAGAACACCGGCGACTCGGCCGTGCCGTTCGGCGCTCAGCGCCACCTGATCGACGCCAAGGGGCGGCTCTACGAGCTGGACTCCTCGGTGACAGTGCCACCCGGCGGCGTCGCGACGGTGACGGCAACGCAGATTCGGCGACGCTCGGTAACGAGCGTCGTCACCGCGCCGGTGGACTTCTACAGCCTGCCGGTCGCCCTGTCGGCCGACGATATTTACCTGAACACGCTCGTCGTGAGCAAGGGCGGCCAGGAGTTCACCTACGCCCCCGACTACTTCAACGTGGCGCCGGGCCAGTTGTCCTACCAGGTGGAAGTCGACGAGCTGCGCCGCATGTTCGTGCGCTTCGGCAAGTCCACGGTCATCGGCTACGGCGTGGCGCAGGGCGACTCGTTCACCCTGGACATCACCGAGTGCAACGGCCGCATCGCCGACCTCGTGCCAGGCGGCCAGTTCACGCTGGAGTACATCTACGCGGCGGCCGAGGCCTCGCTGAAGATCACACTGAGTTCGGTGCAGGACGAGGGCGCCGCTCCGGCGGAGATGAGCGAGCTGCGAGTCATGGCCAGCTACCCGGCGATCTACGACCACAACGCGGTCTACCTGTCCGAGTTCGCCTTCCTCCTCCGGCGCTACCTCACGGGCATCCGCTTCCTGTCTGTTTGGAACGAGCAGATCGAGGAGGCGGTGCGCGGCGCGAACGTGACCAACATCAACACCTTGTTCGTCTCGGGCTTGGTCTCGGGCATGAGCGACGTGGTGTTTCGCGACTTCGCCGCCAAGCGCATCAAACGCGCCGACAACAGCTACCGGATCAAGTTCGTTGCGGCCGTGCCCGTGGAAGTGCCCGTGGTGATCGTCGCGTCGGTGGCCATCTCGTGGGATCGCTCGGTCGTCGAATCGCAAATTCGCGCGCTGATCCTGGAGCGCCTGGGCGATGGCTCCGTGCTCGTGTCCGAGGGCATGACGCAGCCCACCAAGCGCGCGCTGATCAACCGCCTGCTGCGCGACAACATCGACGCGCTGCGCGACGAGAAGGCCGAGTTCGATGTGCGGATCACCTTGCCCGCTACCCCGCTGCCGGAGAACTTCTTGTTCGTCTCTCCGGCCAGCCTGACCGTGAATGTGAGCAGCGCCGACTACGGCGTGAGCCTCTGGAATTACTGACCCTGGCTTAAAAAATAGGAGCCCTCGTGTTCAACAACGTCTTCGCCAACGACCTTCTCAAGCTGATCCTCCAGGGCGTGCCCATCGCCAACATGGCGGACAACGCCGCCGCCTCGCCGCTGGATCAACTGGTGATCACGCTGCACTCGGCCGACCCGGGTCCGGACGGCACCCAGCAGACGAGCGAGATCGTCTACACCGGCATGGCGCGGATCAAGGTGCCGCGCCTGCCTGTCAACTGGACGATCGCAGGCAACGTCGCGCGGCCGGCCGCGCGCCTGGAGTTCCCGGAGATGACCGGCGGCACCGAGACGCTGGCGCTCTGGATGAGCATCGGCACAGCGGTGACCGGCCCGGGCAAGATTCTGCTGCGCGGCCGCCTGAGTCCGGACATCCAGTGCCGCCTGGGCGTCATCCCCGCAATCAAGGCCGACAGCACGATCACCTTCTCGACGGTCACCCCGACGGCATAGCGCTCCGGCCATGGCACACATCACCGAGAACCTGATCGTCGAAGTCTGTATGGTCGCGCTGGCGCCGTCGGATCAGGTGCCGCTGCAGGGCGCGCTGCCGGGCTATCGGGCGTTCGCGTCCAAGTGCGGTGATGGCGACACGCTGCACTACCTGATCCGCTCGGTCGATGTCGTCGGCCGCCCCACCGGTGACTGGGAGACCGGGCGCGGAACGATCGTGGTCAACGGCCCGACCATGTTCCTGCGCCGGGACACCGTCACCGGCTCCAGCGACGGCGACCTGCCCGTCATGTTCGCCGCTGGCACGAAGTACGTCTCGCTGTCCGATGCGGCGCCGAACTGCGACCTGGTGCGCTTCGACCTGCAGAGTGCGCTCGGCCTGGACTTCGTGGGCATGGTCGGCCTGTTTCCGGTGAACGTGTTGCGCCCGGGCTGGCTGAAGGCCAACGGCGCGGCCGTCTCAAGAACGACCTACGCGCGCCTCTTCGCCTACTACGGCACCAAGTACGGCACTGGCGACGGAGCGACGACGTTCAACCTGCCCGACTATCGCGGCGAGTTCCCGCGCTTCTTCGACGACGGGCGGGGCCTGGACAGCAACCGCTCGATCACGGCGGTACAGGCCGGCGGCATCGCGGCGCACACCCACCAGCTGACCGACACGGGGCACGCACACGGCGTCGTTGACGCGGGCCACTCTCATGCGGCGCAGGTCGACGCGCAGGGCAAGCACCAGCACAGCATCGCCCTGCGCGGTCAGGGCTCGGGCGCAGGCGGCCTGGTCGATGCGCCGGTCGGCGGCTTCGACGGGTACGGCAGTACGGAGGACTCGCCTGCCCACACGCACAACGTGTCCATCTCCAGCAACAACACGGGCGTTTCGATCCGCGTCGCGGGCACCGGCATCGTCGTGCAGTCCACCGGCATCGCCGAGACCCGGCCGCGCAACGTCGCACTGGCTCCTTTCATCCGGTACTGACATGAAGATCGTTCACGCTTTCAACCGCGAGACCCGCCGCTACCTCGGCCCGCTGACGCTCGATGCGAGCGACCAGTCGCCGCTTGAGCCGGGCGTCTGGCACATCCCGGGCAACTGCCTGGAGGCCGCGCCCCCGGCGGCCGAGCCCGGCACCCACGTGATCGCCGACGGCGTGCGCTGGGTGCTGGTGTGCGACCCTGAGCCAGCAGCCGAGGAGGTCGCGCCGCCGCAGGCCCGCGAAGAGCGCGCGCTCGACGACCGGCTGGCCGAGCTGGTTGCTGGCGTGCAGGAGTTCATGGAGGGCGCCGCCGTGGCGAACGGATACGACTCCCTGGCGTCGGCGATCAGCTACGCCGACGAGATCGCTGTGCCGAAGTTCGGCGCGGAGGGCAGGGCGTTCCGCGCCTGGCGTTCCAAGGTCTGGGCCGCCTACTTCGATGCGGCCGCCACCTGGCGCCTGTCGGCTGACGTGCCGAAGCTGGACGACCTGCTGGTCTCGCTGCCCCAGCTGGATCTCGGAGCCGAAGATGCCTGGGCGTGCGCCATGCAAGGCTCCCTCGACGCCATGGCGGCCGCCGGCGCGGCGCAGTCGCTCGCGACGAAGGCGTAATCCATGGCTGGCTCGACCTACGGCGACTCGCCCTATGGCGGCGACCTTCCTCCATGGAGGGGGATCGTCGAGGCCGCCACGGACGCAGGGGCGGCCGCTGACAGCGCGAGCGGCGGCCACAGCGAGGCGCAGGGCGCTTCGGCGGTCGAGCCGGCGAGCGACCTCGATGTGAACGCCGTGGTCCTGGGCGTCGGAACGACGGGCGCGCAGGGGGAATCCGGCATCGAGGCGCGCGGCGTCGTCGTCGTCGAGTCTGGCGCGGATGCACAGCCCGAGGCGGTGGTGGTCAGCTCCACCGCCGTGGTTGTCGAGGCCGGGGCATGCGTTGTGCAGGATGGCGACCTGTCCCTGGTCTCGCTGACTGTCGGCGCGGCCCAGTCGAACGGTGCGGCAGGCATGGCCGGCACCGGCGACCTGGCGATGCACGCGTCGTCTATCGCCGCGACCACCTTCGAAGCCGAGGGCGAGACCGACCACGAGACCGTCACCGCGACGAACGAGCTGCCCACGCTGTTCGACCCGCAGCCGCCGGCCTTGGCGCCCCTGGTGGCCAGCCACGCTGCCGATGACCTGGAGGCCGAGCTGAAGGAGGTATTCCTCGACCTCTTCGAGTCCGAGATCCGCCCGGACGAACGCTATGTGAACGTCCTGGGCGTGCCGCACCTGGGCATCCGCGAGCTCGTCGAGCAGTCCCTTGCCTCCGACGGCCTGTCGATCTATCGCGGCGCGACCAACGCGTCCAACGCCGGCGCGTACCTGCTGAGGAGCTGGCGCAGCGGCAACCCCAAGCGCGGGCTGCACCTCCTGAAGGTCTACCTCCAGCTCATGTGGCCCAACGTGTGGTCCGCCAAGCAAATGTGGCAGGACAAGGCGCGCCCGTACCCGACCGCGCTGAGCGCCGAAGACGGCGGCAACCACTACCTCACCAGCCGCGTGAATGTCACGCTGCCCGCGCGTACGACCACCGGCGGCGACGTGAGCGCGATCTCCGCCGGCCTGCGCGCGTCGCTGCCGGCCCGAATGGTGATGAACCTGGCGATCACGTCCGAGGAGGAGTTCTCCATGGGCATCGCCAACGCCTACTACGTGGGCCTCGTGGCGCAGAGCTACGAAGGCACATTCTCATAACCGGAGTCAGCATGCTCAAGACCAAGATGATCACCTACAACGTCCACGATCGAGGCCGCAAGGCGCTCGGCGTGGATCGCCTGTTTGACACCGTGGCGCTGGCCAAGCTGATCAACGGGCCCGCCGTGCAGGAGCGCGTCAAACTCGGCGACCTCAAGGGCTACTACGGGCACCTCCCGCGCCAGATTTTCGGCATGGCAACGCGCGAGGTCGGCTTCCTCGACGGCCAGGCCGTGGCGATGCCGATCGCGCTGCGCACGACGTATCTCAGCGCAGACGACCAGGGCAACATCACTCACCAGGCCGAGTTCCTGGACACCGTCTGGGGCAAAGAGGCGGCAGCCAACTACGAGTCCCAGAGCGGCGGCTTCAGCAGTGCGATCGACGTGGCGTCGCGCGGGAGCCCGTCCATCCCGACGGACTTTCATGGCTTTGACTACGTGCTGGAGCCCAACTACACGACCAATCGTGGACACCGCGCCATGCTCGACGCTGTCGCTGCCGGCGGTGTGCAGACCGACGATCTGGTGGCGCTTCTCGACGCTGCGATGGCCGACTCGGCCGCCATGCTGACGAACAAGAACGCGCTGTTCGACAGCCTGGCGGCGCAGCACCGGATGGCCCTGGACGCACTGGAGCGCGTGTCGCGGGAGAACGACTTGCTCATCAGCCGGCTGGCCAGCGAAGCGATGCTCGACGACGTACGCGGCGAGGAGAGGGCCGCGCCCGCGCGGGGCGGTGCGACGGCGGACGACTTCGCGCGCTTTCGCAACATGCCGCTGGTCGAGCTGCAGAAGCTCGACGACGGACGCTCGGGCGGGCCTGTGCCGGGCGACGCCTACCTCCGCCACTACGGCATGAAGGGCTGAGATGTCGAACTTCACCGACCCGATCAAGGCCGCCTTCGGCGCTTACCTGGCCGGCTTCCACGCGCAGTTGATGGGTGACACGCGGGGCGTGCGCGAGTTCGCCGCGCGCGACTTCTCCAAGTCCGTCGTCCTGGCGCCTGGCCGCATGATCGATGCAGCGGAGGATCTGCTGGCCACCTGGCGCAAGAACGACACCTCGCAAGGCGCGCAGCCCACGCCGTACCTTCCCATCATCATTGTGGCCATGGCCAAGGACTACGTCGCGACCGGGCCGGAGTACGGTCGCACGGGCGCGGAGCCCGTCGATGTCACGATCCCCGGCGACCCGAAGAGGCGCGTGTTCAAGATGCAGGCTGTCACGGCCGACATCCGCACCCAGTTGCTGATCGCGGCTGCCGACGAGCCGACGGCGCGCAGCATCGCGCTCCAGTTCCACGCATACACCAACCAGATCGGAAACCGGCGCTTCGCTGCGACGTACAGGCTTGCTGGCTTTGACGAGAAGTGGCCGGTCGTGTTCGAGCAGCCTGACGTGATGGCACCGTCGATGGCGACGGACCAGAAGAATCTGACCATCTTGGTGTGCGACCTCACCATGCGCCCGACGGTGCCGCTGTTGCGCGCGCCCAGGGCGAGCGAGGCCAACGACGGGCAGGGCGCCGGCGCGAACCAGGATGACCCGTTCGGCGATCGCTACGATCCGAGCGGCTACCTGGTCGTCACTCAGGCGTTGGGCGCGAGCTTCCCGCCGATGCTCGGCGCACCGTCCATGGGCGACTGGGACGCGGAGGTGATCAATGGCGGCTGACGGCGACGGCAAGAGCAAGCGCGTCAAGATGAGGATCAACTGCTCCGGCTACCAGGGTGAGGCGGTCAGCGTCTTCGGCATGTTCGACATGGAAACGGACGTGCTGCTGATCGGCCAGAGGGCCAAGAAGTACGACACCGAGCCGCGCGACGGATTCCTTCGGATCACCACGCAAGATCGCGACCCGACGCACGACGGGGTGTTCCTCGAGGAGCAGACGCGCGATGCGATCGTGGCCTTCTTCGAGCTGGAGGCCATGAACCTGATCCAGTTCGGCGAGGGGCTGTCGAGCCTCGACCCCAAGAACAAGATCGAGCGCGACGGCATGGACACTGGCGGCATGAAGTACCGGATCGCGCCGGACATCAGCAATGGGCAGGTTGCGGTGCTGATCGCGGCGCACACCGCCGTAGGGCAGCGCGCCGTCGGGCGGGCGGGCGAGTTCTTCGGCGACTTGATGACGATTTAGAGCGCGCGAGCGCCGACGGGAAAAGCGGCCCCGGGCTGGCGAGGCTCGGCCGTGAACATGGCGCCAGTCCCCCAAAGAGCGCCGCTGCATGCCCGTCATCATCAAACCGAAGATCACCGATGCTGGCTTGGCGGCGGCGATCAACGCCGACGCTACCGGCGTCGCCCTCGCGATCACGCACATCGCCCTCGGGACGGGTGTCTACGACTCCGAGGCGACCGGCGCGGGCATGACGGCCATGGCCGCACGCAAGGAGCAGGTCCACATCCAGAACGGCATCGTCTCCGGCACGGGCGCCTGCCGCATCAACGTCCTGTTCAACGGCTGGACGGGCAGCCCCGCCACCTACGACGCAACGGAGATCGGCTTCTGGGCGGGCGACCCGGACGTGACGGGCAGCGTCCTGTTCGCGGTGTTCTCCGCGCCGGCCGGCGTCATCGTTACCCGGAACATGCTCGACTACATCGGGCAGTTCGTGCTGCAGCTCACGCGCATCCCCGCCGGCTCAGTCACGATCGCGATCGACCCTAGCGCGGTGCAGGCGATGGCCCTGATCGCGCTGCACGAGAACGCTACGAACCCGCACGACCAGTACGTGCGCAAGGACGGCAGCACCTCGACGGGCCCGCAGCGGGGCCTGACCGCCGCGCCGGGCGATGTCAGCACGCTCTTCGCCACAACGGCCTTCGTGAAGCGTCAGGGCATCAGCTACCCGGCCAGCGGCGGCATTGGCATCTACCAGACGGCCGCGGTGCTTGCGCCGCAGGACATCGGCAACTGGGTCGAGCTGGGCTTCAACGGGGGCAACGTCACGCTGCCGCCGGCCGCCGCCACGGTGCCGGGCGGTTCGTTCACGTTCCGCGTGCCGGCGTCCTTCGCCACGATCGTCCCGGTGGCGGGCGACGTGATCATCACGCCGCTGGGCGAGGTGTTCACGTCGCTGCAACTGTCGCAGGGCGAAGTCGTCTCGATCACGCGCAACGCCGCGAACAACTGGTACGTCACCACGCAGGGCTTCCGCATGCCGGCCGGCATCGTGAGCTACTTCGCCGGCAACAACGCGCCGATCGGCTGGCTCAAGCTCAACGGCGTGCTGCTGAGCCGCGCCGCCTACCCCGCGCTCTGGAACTACGCCCAGTCCACCGGCGGCCTGGTCTCGGATGGCGACTGGCTGAACGCGGGCTACTCGGGCCGCTTCAGCGCGGGCACGAACGGCAGCGACTTCCGCATCCCGGACGCGCGCGGCACGTTCTTGCGGGCCTTCGACGACGGGCGGGGATTCGACCCGGGGCGCACCTGGGGCACGTACCAGGATCACGCGAATCGCTCGCACGCCCACAACATCATCGACCCGGGCCACGCGCACGGGATCATCGACTCGGGCCACTCGCACGGCATCGTCGATCGCGGCCACATCCACGCGCTGAATGATGTGGGCCACTCGCACGTTGGACGGGTCTTCGCTGCGGGTTCGCACACCCACAGCGTCACCGATCCGGGTCACGTCCACGCCAGCCAGTACAACCTGTTGACCCCGGGCTCCATCGACGCGGCAAACCCGAGCGAGACTGAGGTCGGCGGGTTCGGGACGAACCGCACCTACCCGACGACCAAGAGCGTCACTGGGCTCGTCATCCAGGGCACGCCCGACCACAACCACCAGATGGCGATCGACAACTCCGGCGCGGGCCTGAGCGTCGTCTCGGCGGCCGCCGGAATCAGCCTAAACACCTCGGGCGCTGGGCTGGGCATGAATGTCGCCGGCACAGGCTTGAGCATGCAGAACGAAGGTTCCGAGGCGCGCCCGCGCAACATCAGCTGGTCGCTGTTCATCAAGTTCTAGCCTATGAAAATCTTCAACTACGACCGCGCCACCAAGGAATTCACGGGCGCGTCGGACGCCGACAGGTCGCCGATGGAGCCGGACAAGTTCCTGATCCCGGCATTCGCCACGCACATCGAGCCGCCGGCGGTCGACGGCACGCACCTGGTGGTGTTCGATCCCGACAAGTCCACCTGGTCGGTATGCGCCATCGCGCCGCCGCCGCCGCCGCCCGAGCCGCAGCCCGTGTCGCCGGCGCAACGCGCGGCGCTGCTGCGCGCCTCTGTCGCGCGCTACGCCAACACCGTCGCCGTGGCATGGGGCTACGACAGCGTCGATGAGGCCGTCACCTACGCCGACGAACCGGCGGTGCCGCGTTTCCAGGCGGAGGGGCGCGCGTTCCGGGCTTGGCGCTCTGTCCTGTGGGAGGCCTTCGACGTGCTGATCGCCGGCGTGGACGGCGGCACCCAGCCGGTGCCCGAGACGGACGCCGACCTGCAGGCGCTGTTGCCCGCGTTCGTGCCGCCCGGCGCGGGCGAGGCCTGAGCCGTGGCCGCCGACCAGGCGTGGAACCGCTTGTTCGTCAAGGTGCGGGACTTCGCGCGCCAGACGCCGGATTGGGGCAACGCGATCCGCTACTTCACGCTGCCCGACGAACGGCTTGACCTGACGCTGGTGTCCTACCGCGTCTACGGGTCGCGCGACCACGCGCTGGTGATCCAGGCGGCCGCCGGGTTGGACTCGGTCGAGTGCGAGCTGACCGAGCAACTCCTGGTCCTGCCGACAGCGGATCAACTGCGCGACATGCAGCGCGATGCGGGTTTCGATGCCGACGAAGTCCTCTAACGTCATCGTCGACGCGCGCTTCGCCGCGCGCGAGGTGCGCGAGCGCTTTGCCGCGCAGATCGCGCAGCGCCAAGCCGCCCGCAACATCCTCGCGCCTGACGAGGTCGCCGGCGAATATGACGCCGGCCGGCTGCTGTCCACGACGCTCGGCGGCGTGCCGCGCGCGATCACGAACGACGACCTGGCCACGTTCCGGCGCACCGCACAGGCTCTGGGGAAGCGGTTCACCGGCGGGATCACCGCCAAGTCGGTCATCGACCTGTCCGCGTCGGAAGACCGCGAGCGCTCGAACATGCAGATTCGCGTTGCCGTCCCAGTGCAGCGCATGGGCAACGACATCCACTTCGTCACCAACGCGGGCCCGCATAGCGACGTGGTGCGACACAACGTGCACATCCAGTTGCTGAACCTCGATGCGGCCGTGGCCAGCCCTTCCAAGGCCGAGGAGCTGGTGAAGATGGTGACTTCCGGCAAGATTCGCATGAACTGCGACTGCGACCACTTCCGGTACCGGCTGCGCTACATCGCGACGATCGGGCGCTACAACGCGGGCGTGCCCGAGACCGGCTACCCGAAGTGGACGAACCCGAACCTGGTGGGCATCGCCTGCAAGCACATCCTCCGAGTGGTGCAGCAGCTCCAGTCGCCCATGGTGCGCGCGTTCGTCGTCAAGATGATCGAGGTCGGCCGCAAGTCGGTGGCGCCGAAGCTCGTCGCGGTCGCCAAGAAGGACGCGGTCGCCATGGCCCACCTCCAGGCCAAGCAAGCGAACTGGAAGCGCAACGCGGTCGAATCCGCCACCGAGAAGCGCCTGCGCCTGGCCCAGCAGCGCCAAGTCAAGGAGATCGCCGCGCGCACCAAGCGCGCCATGCCGAAGACCCCCCAACAGATGGCGACGGCCAGGCGCAAGTTCGAGCAGAGCGCGCGCCTCCTCGCCGCGATGGGCGGGATCACACAGAAGCAACTCTCCGAGATGCTGGCCAAGCTGGGCGGGCGGTAACACGTGAAACTACAGTAGGATGCATTCATGCTAACAAGCGTTCCAACCGCGATCAATCGTTCAGCGCGACAGGTGGTTCTGCGGCACCCGAACTCCTTCGACGCGGTCGTCTCGCGCAAGCGGCTCGTGAGGGTGGAACCTGACCCGGCAACGGGCCTGCCCAGCGAGATGGGCGGTGCGCCGACGATGGGCGGTATGGGCGTGCTGCGCGCCGAGGACGAGGCCGAGTTCGACTACGTCGAGCTGGGCCCCGCCAAGCTCCAATTCGCGGGCCCCGGGCCGTTTCAACAGCAGGACATGATCGAGCGCGACAACGGTCTGGTGCCCGAGGCACAGCGCGAGGTGCTGATCGAGTGCATCGCCGAGCCCGGCCAGCCCGGGTACTTCCTGACCGACACGGCCGACCTCGTGATGATCACGCTCGGCCCGGGCGTGGTCATGGCCTACGAGGTGGCCAACGTCGGCGGCAGCGTCAACATCCCGCCGTACACGCGTCGCCTGGCGCTGAACCCGCGCGACGACTTGGCCTACATCGAGCCCTTCGAGTCTTGAATAAAGTCGGCAACAACGGTTGCCACAGTGCCGCTCCGGGGTCGGTATCGGTTCGTTCAAGGTGCGGCCTTTGCCACGCAGCGGTCCATCGCTGAGCGCCTGTGCTTCCTGGTCATCAGGGAATGCTGTATAAATAGACAGTGGAATACGTTGTCACCAAAACCCATAACCGTGGAGCCCCTTTGGCTCCTGTTCAGGTCCGCGCGCATGCGCTCAGGGGCAGGCTCGTGTTCGAGCAGGAAGAGGTCGCCGGGCTGACGGGCGCAGCCCCGATTGCCAGGTTGCTGACAGGGGGTGTTGGCGAGGGCGAGAAGCTCTACGACGTGAGGATCTGCCAAGGCGCTGGAGAAATGCTGACCCTTCGCGGGCTTGAGAGGCTCGCAGGCAGAACCGGGAAAGTGCACTTGGTTGTTCAGGAGTGGCAGCTCGAGCCGGCCTACGACGGGGACCTCAGGCGTGCAGAGAGTCAGCTGAATCTGGCTCTGTCCAAACTCGTCGAGCTTCAGGGGGCGGACGGCACGTAGATATCGACCCAGAGCGCAGAGCGGCAAAGCCGTTCACTGTGCCGTCGTAACGCGGGAAAATGGCTGATGCCCGAACTGTCACGTCGCCACCACTACGTGCCCATCTGGTACCAGAAGGGCTTCCTAGCGCCTGGACAGACGGCCTTCAAGATCCTCGACTTACACCCCGAGGAGTTCAAGGACGCACGCGGGGTCGTGCGGGGCCGCGCGCGTAGCATCCTGGACAAGGGGCCGGACGCTCACTTCTGGGAGCCGGACCTGTACACGATTCGCTGGCTCGGTCAGGTCGATGACCGGATTGAGAGGCAGCTATTCGGTGCCATCGACACCCAAGGAAAGACGGCAATCGAAGCGTGGCTGGCCGAAGACTGGAATGCCATCCACGGGACGTACTGGCAGGTCTATGAGTTCATGGATGCGCTGCGGCTGCGGACCCCAAAGGGCCTGCGCTTCATCGAGACGACGGCGCGCGCCAAGGATCAGTTGGACAGGATGATTGCGCTGCAGGAAATGCGACGAATGCACTGCGTGATGTGGGCCGAGGGGGTGCTGGAAATTGTGCGTGCGCCCACGGACTCCTCAGGCTTCATCTTTTCCGACCACCCGGTGACCTTCTTCAACCGTCATGTGTTTCCGGGTGATCCAAAGCTTCCGGCCGGCCAAGATCCCGCCATGCACTGGCAAGGCACTCAGACCCTGTTCCCATTCGACCGCGAACGCCTCTACATCCTTACCCATACGGAGTACGCGGCGAGCCCCGGGCCTCACAAAGCTCGCAAGCCCCGCACGAACTCGCGCTACTTCGACTCGGGGAACCCGCTGGTCCGCTATGACGAGTGCATCAGGAGTCGAACGTTGACTGCGCAGCAGGTGTTCGAGGTGAACTACATCCTGAAGGCGCGCGCGCATCGCTATATCGCAGGCCGCACCGAGGATGATCTGCACCCTGAACGTCATTTGAAGACGACGATCTGGAGCAAGCTGGGGAGTTTCCTGATGCCGCAGGACAGGGGAAGAATTCACCCTGAAGCGGAGACGACGGTTGCCCACGGAGATGGTTCGTATTCCTTTCAAGATGCCTTTGGCCGGAGGCCGAAGACGAAGGCGGAGTACGACCGCAAGGTGAAGGAGGCACAGGAGATGCGTGCTGATGTTGAGCGCATCATCGCCAACCACGAGGCGCAGCAGGCTGCGAAACAGAACAACCGATCATGAAAGCTGCGACGGCCTGCTTCGGGTTCCCCGAGCCGTCGGAGCCACTCAGGGCGAAGTGAGTGAATGATCCTTTCCCTCGCGAGCCCCCGGGCCACGGCAGGGTAGCGGTGCGGATGTTGATCCGTCATGCGGAGTCAGAGGCCGCTCCATCGGGTGTTACCGGAAAAGCGGCCAGACCGGCCCGCCGCGCGCCGCAGAAACTGCGTTCGTGCAAACCCCCGCAACCCCTGTTCTCGACGACGCTTTCGCTCTGCTGCAGCAGGCAGAGCGCGAGGCGGCGACCTCCGCCCACAACTACAAGCGCGAGCCCACCGAGGCGATGGCCAAGGCCGGCAACTACGCCAAGGCCAGGCTGACCCTTCACGGACTGCCGCTGGTGATCGAGAACGTGCGCAACAGCGTGCGCACCGGCACCAGCGAGAACGGCAAGACCTGGGCGAACCGCATGGCCGCGAGCTATGGCGAGATCGCCGGCACGAAGGGCACGGACGGCGACCCGGTGGACGTGTTCATCGGGCACTTCCCCGAGGCGCGCGGCGTCTGGGTCATCAACCAAGGCTGGCCCGACGGAGGGTTCGACGAGCACAAGGTGATGCTGGGCTTCGCCACCGAGCAGCAGGCCCGCGACGCCTACCTCCTGTCGTTCGACCGCGACTGGACAGGTTTGCAGTCGATGGTCGCCTCGACCCTCGAGCAGCTGAAGTGGTGGCTGAAGCATGGCGACATGCGGCGGCCGTTCTCTCAAGACCAACTCCCATTTGACGGATCTCCCGCCATGAACAAGACCTTCTGGAGCGCCGACGCCGAGCCCGTGTCGATGACGATGCAAAAGCTCATGTACGACCTGCGCAGCGACGACAAGGCGGGCCTGCTGCTTGATAGCGTCAGCTTGGCCGACCTGGTGGGTGATCCCGACTGCGAGCTGCTGCCCCACCCGATCCTGGATGCCCTCGTCGTGCCCGTGGCGCGCATGTCGCAGCGCATGGACCAGATGATGCGCGTGATGCACGTCGCCGGGGGCGGCAAGATCGTCCCGACCGACTACACCATCAGCGAGCCGATCAAGGCGCGTGGCGTCCTGCAGGTCGCCGTGCTGTTCGCGTTGAGCGACGGCCAGGCCGTGACGATCTGGTTTCACAACCCGGACACGACGCCGGCCAAGCTGACGCCGCTGGACGAGCTGGTGTCCTGGAAGTGGATGCTGAACAAGAAGGACATCACCATCGTCGTCGCGCCCGAGCGCGGCCGCGAGCTAAACCCTCGCGAGGTGGCGCGCCGCATCATGCGCCTGGCCGAGAAGAACAGCGCCAAGTTCCAGGAGGCCAACAAGGCCCTGGCAGAGAAGACGGCCGCGATTGCCGCGCTGGACACCGAGATCGCCGGCCTGGAAACGCGCCTGTCCGAGGTTCAGGGTCAGATCGCCGACGTGAAGCAGCGCAAGGAGGTCGAGGCCGAGGACGCGGCCAAGGGCCAGAGCGCGGCCGAGCGCGAAGCGTTCCTGACCACGGCGGCGGGCTACGCCACGATCGCAAACGACGAGGCTCAGCTCCTGGCGAACCAGGACATGCTCGACGCCTTCTTCCGGGAGCGCATCATCGCCGTGCGCAACGCGCTGCGCGAGCTGGGCTGGGATGGCGCGGCCTACCAACCGCTCACGAAGGGCGGCGCGAAGCTCCAGCTCGACACTGTGCGCGTGGGCGCCGGCAGCAACGTCGTGGGCGTCACGTACCGCGTCAAGAACGACATGGGCGGCGAAGTCGGAAACGTGCGCGACGGCCTGGAGGGCACGCCGGCGGATGTCGCCTTCATGGTGGACGCGCTGCTGCTGACCATGCCGCAGCCCGAGCCCGAGTCCGAGCCCGATCCCGAGGCGGAACCCGAGCCGCAGCCGGAGCCGGAGCCCCAGTTCGAGGACGACAGCGCCGAGCTGGTGGCTGCCGCGTTGGCTGCCTCGCGCGCCGGCCCGAGCGGCATCTCGCGCCTCAAGACCTCCGACTTCTTCACCTTCGACTTCGACGGCGAGGAACCCGTTCTGAGCGACGAGCTGCGCGCCAAGGTCGAGGCCGACCTGGGCGAGCCGCTGGTGGAGTACGTGTTCCCGGGCTACGAGGGCCAGGTCAACCTCGTGCCGGCCTCTGCCGTGCCGGCGCAGACGGAAGCCAAGCCCAAGCGCGTCACCAAAAAGGAGGCCAGCGAGGCCTACGACTCTCTTAGCTACGCCATCAACGACCTGCAGGGCCACACAAGTCTGGAGTTCGCGAAGGCTGACTTGCCCACCCGTCTTGCTGGCCCGGTGGCGGGCGTGCAGGCGCTGGTCGATCGCGGCTGGCCGGCCTCGTTCGTCTCGCCGGCCAATCTCTTGGAGCGCGCTCAGGAGCTGATCGACCGCTGGAGCGCTGCGCGCGCCGACGGCTCGGGCGGCCTGCCGGACAGCATGGGCCGTGGCGACGCGAACACCTACCTGCGCGACAAGGGCCTCAGCGAGGACCAGGCCGTGCCGATTTTGGCCACGCCGACCGGCGCCAGCATGTCCGGCGAGATCGAAGTGCCGAGCTACGCACGCGACTACCTGGACGCGTCCGCGGCCGCCGCCCTGGCTGCTGCCGCCACCGTTGCCGAGCCGGCCGAGCCCGTTGAACCCGAGCCGCCGGCCGATCTGGCTCTGCCCATCGAGCCGCAGCAGGACGACGGCGTGGCGCAGCCCGCCGACACCATTGGAGAACCCGTGATCGCTCAAGAGAACGCCACCCCTGTCGGCATCGACTGGACAAAGGCCGAAGAGGTCAACAACAGCCTGACCGACCTGGCGCACTTCGGCGAGGTGGCGATCAACGACGTGGGCTCGGAGAATGTCTACTTCGTCAAGGACGGCAAGCCGTACTTCACGAAGCTGCTGAACTCGGCTGACTTCAGCTCCGGCCAGGCCGTCGATCTGGGCCAGTTCCGGCCCGGCAGCGAAGCCTCGCCGGCCGGTGAGTCCGCCGTCGATCCGCAGCAGGCCGCCGATCGCGCCTACCTCGAAAGCCTGGCCGACGGCAGCGGCGACCTGATGGCCGAGAACACGTTCTCCCGTCTGGAGCCGATGTTCGCCAAGTACGAGGGCGACGCCGACATGACGGCGCTGCTGGAGCGCGCGGCGCAGGCCTACGGTGACGCGGCGATCGCGGCGGCGCAGGGCGCTCTGAAGGCGGCCTGACTGTGAACACTGTCCTGGAGCGCGCGCGGGCCGCGCGCGACGCGCTCGTGCAAGCGCGCGAGCGCGCCGCTGCGGTTGAAAACGCAGCCGCAGCCCTCAAGCGCTGGTTCGGCGCCAGCAAGATCGTGGACGACGACGGCGAGCCGCTGGTGATGTATCACGGCACGTACAAGGACTTCGCCGCCTTCGATCGCATGGCCTCGGCCTGGCGCGGCCCATCGATCGACATGATCGGCTCGTGGTTCTCCAACAGCCCGGGGGAGCGCGGCGCCGGCATGTACGCGCCTGGTGGCGCAATCTATCCCGTCTACCTGCGCGTCACGCGGCCGAAGTATTACGACAGCTTCCGCGAGATGCTGAACGCCATGCACGAGGCTGAGGAGCGCGACCCGGCGCAGCAGAAGCCGGCCGGCCGTGGCTCGCCCGAGGGCCTGCGCGACCAGCTCAAGGCCCAGGGCTTCGACGGCATCGCGCTGTCGCAGACCAACGTTGGCGAGCAGGAGGCCGACCTGGGCGAGGTGCTGGCGGCGATCCGCCGCGCCAAGGATGAGGAGTACGGCGCGCCCAAGAGCGAGCGCGCCGTCTTCACTGCCAAGCGCGAGCGCCTGGAGGGCACGGCCAAGCGCCTGCGCGACGAGTTGGCCACCTACGGCGGCAGCATCGAGTTCGACGGCCAGACCGTCGTCATCGTCTTCGACCCCGAACAGGTCAAGAGCGCCCTCGGCAACAGCGGCGCCTACGACCCGAACAGCGCGAGCATGGTGGACTCCGCCGCGCCGATGCTGGATTCAGTGGCCCCGGCGCTCACGCGGGCGCGCGTCGCGTCGGCGCTCGCCGCCAAGGTCGCGCACTACAGCCAGGGGGCCAGCATGCCCGCGCTGGAGCGCATGCGCCTGGCGCGCGAGATCCGCGACCTGATCACGCAGCTCGGCGGCGCGTCCCGGGCTGTCGGCGCCGCAGCGGCGCCGATCGAGCAACTGCAGGACATCGCGCGCGGCCTCAAGGACGGCGCCGACCTCGCCGACCTGCTGGAGCAAATCAAGGGCGCCGTGGGCGCCATCCTGGCCGCCGACGCGCTGGGCGACGAGGCTGCCGACCAGGCAGACGCGGCGATCACGCGGTGGGCCGAATTGGAGGAGATGAAGCATGGCTGACGCTCGCGCGAGGCCCATCTACGATCGGCTGGAGCTGTGCGGCTCGCTGCTGGGCCTGGACCAGAAGGCGCAGCGCGCCGAGGCCGGCGGCAACATCGCCGTCACTGTCATGTCGAAGCGACGTGCGGCCTCGATCCGCCGCGCGCTGCTGGGGCGCGGAGACGCGCACGACGTGTTCATGTCGCCGGAGGTCGGCTTCAACAAGCTGCGCGATTCGCTGGCCGGCATCGACGAGCTGCCGCAGCCCGATCGCCTGCGCACGGCCTACTACGTGCAGGCGATCGCGCAGGCGATGCACGCGATCGCGCTGGCCGAGGCGCGGAGCGACCGCGCGGAGGTCGTGCCCGGCGTGCCGCGCGACATCGGGGACAAATGCCGGGAGATCATCGGCCAAGCCGGCGACAAGGATGCCCTGAAGCTCGCAGACCCGGTCATCGACGACTGCATCCAGCGCGGCGCCTTCGGGGATGAGGGGCGCGACAAGCTGGTGGCCGCGATAAGCGCCGCCGGCGCGGCGACAGGCAAGGTGGACCAGCTCACGTCCATGCTGGCCGCGAAGTTCGGCGAGGTCGTCCAGGAGCAGAAGGCGCGCTACACGGCCGTCATGGCGGTGTACTCCCGCCTCGGCAACGACATGACCGAGGGGCAGTACAACCAAGTGTGCCGCGAGTACAACGACTGGCTGACCGATGTCTACAGTCCGGTGAATGATGCCGAGGGCAGGCGGCTGGCGGCAGCGCGCCGGGCCGGCAGCGATGCGTTCGCCGAGGTCGGCCGTGAGCTGATCGCCAAGGTCATCCATTCGTCGCTTGTCGCGCCGGACGTGGCCGCAAAGTGGGCGGCCGCCCAGACGATCACGCCGCAGGCGGCGGCTCGGCTGCGCAAGATCGGCTACGCGGTGGAGAATGTGCGCGCCGACATGGCCGAGTTCTACCGCTTCACCGGCGGACGCGTGGCGGCCGTGCGCATCCACTCGAACGGCAGCAAGCGGGCGAACGCGACTGACATCGAGACGCACGGCAAGGTAGGGACGATCAACCTTGACTCGTCGTTTGATCGTCGCGTGCTTTGGCACGAGATGGCGCACCACATGGAGTCCGACCCGGTGGCCAAGGCCTCGGCCGGGCGGTTCATTCGCCGCCGCTCTATCGACGGCAAGGCGCACAGCCTGCGCTCCCTGACCGGCAGTTCGTTCTACCGGAAGGACGAGGCGGCATTCAAGGGCAACTTCTTCAGCCCCTACGTGGGCAAGCTGTACCGCGACGGCGTCACCGAGGTGTTCGCCATGGGCGTCGAGTCCTTCTCGAATCCCGAGATGCTGGCCAGGCGCGCGGCCGACGATCCCCAGACGCTGGAGTTCATCGCCGGCTTCGTCAAGCGACCGATGGACGCGCTGGCGCGCGCGCACATGGGCCTGCGCGAGATCATGCGCGAGATGGAGGAGGGCAAGGACGACCTGGTCGAGCAATTCGTCGATCAGCGGATCGCCGACCTGGCGGCCGGCGTGCGCTTCGTCGAAGACACCGACAAGTCGTGGACGGTTGGGGTGTCGTCCGGCTGGATGCTCGACGACTTCGTGCAGCTAGGCTATTTCCCGGGCTCCGAGGGCGACACGTCCACCGCGTACCTGCTCAAGGGCAAGGTGCGCAACTTCAGGACAGGCCGCAAGGTCTCCGGCCTGATGATTGTTCGCGCCTACGTTGGCGGCGGCATGGATCGCACGCCGTACCCGACGACGGACATCAACTTGGCCAAGGCTGCCATGGCCTACTACCAACGCGAGGGCATCATGCCCACCTTCAGCACCCTCAACGACGAGCGGAAGTTGCGCGCTATGTCCTCATGAACCCTGACATCTACAAGGTCGTCACGCCCTTCGGGATCGTCGCGATCGACTTCCCCGAGGACGGCGGCTGCAGCATGGTCGGACCGGCTGACGGCATCGAACACCTGAAGGCCGTGATGTCGCGATGCGTGAACGGCCAAGGCGTCTCGGTCACCGAGGGCAATCTGGAGCCGCGCGATCTGGTCGAGTTCTGCCAGCCGCCCGGCAGCCTGGTCGCGGTGTTTCCGCCGCTGGCTGACCCGGCAGAGCCGACGCCCTCGGGCGTGGGCACGGAGGCGATCATGTATGCGGCGGAGAACCCGGCGCTCGCGAGGGCGCGCGGCGCGGCGGCCGCTTCGCATCGAGCGCGCCGAAGCCGCGGAGCAGACCCTCGCGGGCTTCGCGGATCTCGTAGTCGGAGACGTTGATCTGGTCGAGGACGGGCCCGGTCATACGCGAGATGCTAGGAAGCACCGCGATAGACTCGCCCCATGGGACGCTGCATGGTGTTTGTCGACGGCGAGAATCTTCTGCTTCGCTTCCAGGCGATGCTGAAAGCCGGATGCATCCCACACGGGCGACCTCAAAGCGGGCTTGACTCCCCAGTGACTGCCCACTCGCCGGGCCGCTACGTCTGGAATGCCAACATTCCGCCTGCGCTGCAGGATGGGCCGTTGGTGCGTGTCACCTACTACACGACCTTCTCCGGCGCGTCGGAAGATCTAAACCTCATGGAGGACGAGATCGCCGGCCTCAAGGCCAATCTGCGCCTCAGGAACGGCCACTTCGTGAACGCCGCCACCAGCCTCGTTCYCAAGGTCTACAAGAAGCAGAAATCCGGTCACAAGACAAAGTCGGTGGACGTGAACATCTGCGTTGACATGCTCCTACAGGCGCATCAGCGAGGTGTCGACGACTTGGTACTCGTGTCTGGCGACGGTGACTACACCCCACTTGTGTCCGCGGCCATGGCAGCCGGGAAGCGAGTTCACGTCGCCGCGCTAAGTAGCGGCCTCTCGCCAATGATGCGGCGCGTCGCCGACAATTTCGTCGACTTGGATCGAGTCCTGTTTGCCAGCTAGACGAAGATCCCCGCCGTCGGCTGCAGCCGCCCGTTGAAGGCGCGCGATGCGCCATCGACCTGGTCGTCCAGTACGATGGACGAAACAACGCGGAGGCGGGATGGATGACCACACCTTTCATGTCGAGTTGACTAAGGCCGGGATCGACTTGGCAAAGGCTCTGGTCTGGCCGCTGTTTCTGGCAGCTGGCGTCGTCGTTTACCGCAGACACCTGGGCCTGCTGCTAGTTGCCGCCGCCCGAGTGTTAAAGCGCCTTCGAAGCCTCAAGTTTCCAGGTGTCGAATTGGCCTCCAATGAGGTGGCACAAGCGGTTGCGAGTGCGGCCGACAACGCGGAGCAAAAGGCCGCAGATGTAGGCGAGAAGTTGGGGTCGGCGACGCTTCCGCCAGAGGAGCGAGAGAAGCTCGTCGCTGAACTGACGGCGGCGGTAGCTGAGGCGGAACGCCTCCGAGGTCTCGTCGATCGGCTCCGCTCACAGCCTCCAGGCATAGATCGGTCCCTACTCGACCCAGTTCAGGTGCGAGCGTTGATGGGGCTTCACTGGATCGTCCAATCGATGGACGCGAACAGGTTTCTCGCGAGTGAGCTGGATGGCACTGCGGACTCTCTCGCCGCGGCGGTGCAAGCGTTCTTGAACGAAGCATCCGAGCGCGTCACGGAGGAGATGGCAACCCACGCGCTGCAGATTCGCGCGATGCGCCAAGTCAAATATATCGGCGAAGACAATTGGCCGACGCGTGAAGGAATAAAACAGATGCATCGCGTCGCCCGGCGCGTTCGTGCCTAGGCAAAGATCCCCGCAGCAATCCGCGCGGCCGGCCACTCGACGTCAACGCAATAGCCAATCGCCGTGGTGACGTGCTGGTACTTGTTCTTCTGGTCTTCGTGGAAAGTCGATCCCTCCTGCAGCTGGACAGTGACTTGGCCCGTCTGGTACCACTTCGCAGTGACAGGGTTGCGGAAGAGTGCGCGGTGCGCGTCGGTGCGCGCGCCGAGTTCGTAGTCGCTTGTACTGATCTGGTCGTGGATGGGCCCGTCATGCGGGCGGATGCTAGGGAGCGGCCGCTCCTTCCAATTCGTGCAATCGAAGGCGCGCGCTACGCAAACCCGAGTTGGAGTGCACGTAGTGGATCTCGGCGAAGAGCGCCCCGTCCCGCATCATTGTTTCCAGTTCCGCGCTCTGGTTGATCAAGCCGTGCCATTGGCCGCCAGCCGCGAGGCTGAAGGGCAAGCGCTGTAAAGCGCTCGGCTCCTTGACGAAGTAGTAGGCGGGCTTTATCCAAGGGAGTAGCGATTGCCATCGGCTCTCGTACTTGCACAAATGCAGGTTGGTCAGCGTCGTCGCCGCGTCTCCGCGGTTCACGACCACCGCCGAAATCTTGCGCTGAGTATCACGAACCCCCTTGCCGACCAGGATCACCCCCGGCTGACAAACAATTCTCAGGCGCGGACCAGACACCGCCCACTTGATGACATCCCACGCCAGCACAATCGAAGAGATCACGGCTGCATACACAGCGATGAAAAGTGTCCAGAACTCATTCGTTGTCATAGTTGCCTCCTGTCAGGCAAAGATACCAGCAGCCGGCTGCAGCAGCCCATTGAACGCGCGCGATGCGCCGTCGACCGGATCGTCGTAGGCCCCGATCAACCACGTGTTCAGCCGACGAGGGGGGAGAGCCACACTCCGGTACGCAGGGGTGTCGGCCCGCAGACATGGGTGCTCATGCAGGCAGCGGCTTGCCGTTCTCGGCCATGAATTCGGTATCCCGGTCGATGTGCGTGAGATCGAACCGCGTGCGCTCGTGGAATCCGGACTTGGTCGCCGGCGCCATGACGCACCTGGCGGCCGGATTGACCCGGGTGGGCTTGCCGGGCATGACGAGATCGTCCTCCACGAAGTCGCCCTCGGCGCGGACGACCTGCGCCCTGCCGCGCCGAGTTGCGATCACGGTGCCGGGCCTGACGCCGATGCTGTCGCGGACTTCGCTGAGCAGCTTGCGCCTCTCGGCAGTCAGGCTGCACTGCTGCTCGTCGATCTCGAAGACGCGGGCGTAGATCACGCGCATGCGGTCGGTGAAAGCCGCGCTGGCGGCATCGTCGTCGGCGGCGCAGTCGCCGGTGATGGGGTAGTGCATGTGGGGTTCCAGTGGGTGGGTGGTCAGCCTCCGCACGCAGGGCCAGCGGCTTGGGTCACTCGCTGCGGAAGAAAGTGGCCGAGATCCGGGTGCGGTCGATGCTCACGAGTCGGAACTCCGGCTGCTCGCCGTCGACGGCAGGCAGTCCGTGCTGGGTCACCCACTCCGATGCCCGTTGAGCGGCGCTTCGCAGCGCCTCCGTGGCCTCGTGCCCCGTAATGTTGTCGGGCATCGTGATCGACAGATTCAGTTCCATGTCATTCCTTCGCTGGTTGATTCGATGCACACTGCGCCGATGGCTCGCGTGCGCATCTACGTGGTCAAGGGCGTCTATCCCACTGTGGTGGGCCGCCAGGTAGCGCGCGACGGTGATCTCGTGACTCTCAACGTCGCGCCGATTCGTTGGCCATTCCCGCGCATCGAGACGTTCCGCCTTGACCAGCTTCTGTATGCCGGGTGCGTTGGTCGGTCGCGAGCGCGAGGCTGATCGGCCGGGATCAGGCGACCGGGGCGAGCACGCCGGTGACCTCTTCGAGCGTGCGGCGGCCCTTGGCCTTGCTTGGCATGAGCATCACCTGGCCCGTGCTGCGCTCCAGTCCAACGTACTTGCGGTACAGGTTCGGGTCGTTCAGCAGCTCGGGGCGCTCGGTCGCCAGGCGCGCGGCGGTCTTCAGGTCTTCCTCGCTGGCCATGACGCAGAACACGCACGAGAAGCGCCGCATGCCCAGCCCGTAGACCAGGTGGGGCTGCTGGCCAGCGGATGCGATGGTGGCGAAGACCTGTTCTTCGGTCATCTCGTGGATCGGCAGCCAGTCGTACCACTCGCGTCCGGCCTTGCTGTTGCGGGCACTGAACCGGAGCGGCGTCAGCTTCTTTCGCGCGGGGCTCTCCTGCGCGCGCATGCCCATGCAGTTGACGACCAGGCCCCAGGCCGCGACGCCCAACGCCTGTCGCTTGCGCGTGATGCCGCGAATGGAGCGCTCGATCGGGCCGCGCTTCAGGTCGCTGGTGCATTGGCGTTTGTCCGGCGAGGGCCAGACAGGCTTCTCGGGCTCGCCTGCGGCGGCGTGCCGACGTTGGTTGTGCTCCACCATGTCGAGCAACGTCTTCGGAGCCTTGCAGACGTGGATGGACTCGCCGCAGATCGTCGCCTTGATGTGGTCCACTGCGCCGGCCCACTCGACCTCGCCGAGGTCGGCGTGAACGATCGTCAGCTGCTCGCGGGGCACCAGGTCGCGCAGCACCAGGTACATGGCCTGGCTGTCCTTGCCGCCGCTGTGGTTCACGACAAACAGTGCGCCTCGTTGGATGAGGTCTTGGATCTTCTGAAGCGTGTGCATGGATCAGGCGGGCTGTCGGTCGAGCAGCGCGGCGTAGGTCTTGACGCGTTCGAGCGCGTCGCTCCAGTCTTCGGCGTAGTGGTCGCCCTCGTGGGGGTCGTCGGCGCAGAGCCGGCTGGGCGGCCAGATGACCAGGCAGTGGCCGTCGCGCTCGATCTCGATGCCGTGCTTGGCGGCCAGGGCCCTCGCTTCCTCGCGAGACTTGCGCGTGCCGACGGCTTCAGCCCGGCGCGGCGCGGCGGGGTCAGCCGGCGGCGCCTCGGGCAGCTTGCGCACGATCAGGTACTCGACCACGCGCCCGCGCCGGCCGGGGATGTCTGCGTGGCGAACGCGCTGGCGCCGCGTCTGCGAGCAGAGGTATTGGCGACCCAGGATCACGCCGAAGTGGTTGCGGAAGACCACGATGTAGTGGGCGCCCGGCTCGCGGTCGTTGCGTGCGAGCCATGCGGCCATCGTCGGGGCATCGGAGACGCCGACGTGCGTGACGCTGCATCCCGCGTCGCGCAGCACTCCGGCCAGCATGTAGGTGGGCAGCCCCTTGACCGCGCGCAGTCCGTTGCGATCGCGTGCGAGCGCGGCGGCGTGGTCGGTGCTGATGCCCAGCACGGTGGCGATCGCGGTAGGGCCGCAGAAGCGGTTCTTGCCGGTGACTTCGTGAAGCATGGCTCTCATGCGGATCTCCAGGGATCAGAGGGGCAGGGCGTCGGCGCCGATGTCCCCTGGGCTCAGACCTTGGCGGCCGGGTTGGCGATCGCGGCCGCCAGAAGGGCTTCGAGCGCGTCCTCGACGCAACCGGCCATGCGACGGCTGATGTCGTTCGGATCGAGCAACGTCGTCTCCACCCACACGAGCTGGTCGGTCTGCGCGGCGTACTGGCGCGCCTGCTCGATGGTCAGGCTCGCGATCAGCACATCGGTCTTGGTCGTCGTGTTCATGGGCGGTTGCTGCGTTCGGTGTTGCGTTGGAAATAAATGTACTCCAGCCAATAACAGAAAGCAACAAGTGTTATCGCCATTTGTTGTCAAGCCGGAGAAATGGCCGTAACACGGAAAACGGCCCGGGATGCGCGAGGCGGTGACAACTCCAATGAGGGGCACACCGAAACAGGCCCTCGCGTATGGATGCTCCCGCTCTCTCAGTCCTCGAAAAGCTCAAGATCGACGCGGGGCTGACCTCGCTGGTGCGCCAGCGGATGGCGATGCAGCCGACCATGCCGCTCTACGCGTTCCATGTGGCGCGCGTCGCGAGCCAGATCGTGGAGCTGCTGCGCAAGCGCGGCATCGATCTGAACGGCAAGGCCCGCGAGCTGAAGGCCTTCGCGAGCGACGGCGCGGCGGATATGCCGGCTCAGCCGCGCAAGGTCACGGCCAACCTGTACGAGTTCGACCAGAGCCGCACGCACGGGCAGCGCAAGAAGGACAACGCGGCCGCGATGGCGCTGCTGCGAGCCATCGACGCCGGCGAGCTGGCCGCCGCCGACCTGGACGACGACCAGAAGGCGACGCTGGCCAAGTACAGCGGCACGGGCGGCAACCTGGTCGGCGCCGACGGGCTGCAGGGCAGCGCCTACGAGTACTACACCCCCAAGCCGATCGCCGAGGGCATGTGGAGCATGCTCGCCGAGCTGGGCTTCAAGGGCGGCAAGGTGCTCGACCCGTGCGCCGGCGTCGGCATCTTCGGCGCCACGGCGCCGGCCAGCGCCGCGATCGAGGCCGTCGAGCTGAACGAGACCTCGGGCCGCATCAACCAACTGGTGAACGGCGGCGCTGGCTACAACGCCGTGGTGAGCCCGTTCGAGGCCGTTGCCTCGCGCACCGACGATGAAATCTACGACGCGGTCGTGTCGAACGTGCCGTTCGGTGGCGTCCACGACCGTGGCAGCAACCGCAAGATCGATCCGAAGTACCAGGACCAGCCGCTGGAGACGTACTTCATCCTGCGTTCACTGGAAAAGCTGCGTCCGGGCGGCCTGGCCGCGTTCATCGTGCCGCCGCGCGTGGTCAGCGCCAAGGGCGGCCGCGAAGAGCAACTGCGCATGGCCGCCAGCTACATGGCCGAGTTCATGGGCGCCTACCGCCTGCCCAACTCCGTCTTCGGCAGCGCCGACGCCGACACGATCACCGATGTGATCGTCCTGCGCAAGTTCGGCCGCGACGCCGCGCGCAAGGTCGAGGAGCTGCGCGAGCAGAACCCTGCCGCGCTGATCGCCGCCAACGTGCTGTGGCCGGAGTTCATCGACGGCAAGTATTTCCAGGGCGAAGGCCGGCGCTTCGTGCTGGGCGAGTTCGTCGCCAAGGACCCGAGCAAGTTCCGCGACGTGGATCGCGTGGTGAGTGACCAGAGCGTGTCGAACATCGGCAAGCTGCTTCGCAAGTTCCCCGGCTCGCGCATCGACTGGGCTGCGCTCGAGGCCACGGAAACCGCCCCCATCGAGTACAACGAGGGCGACACGATGACCATGGCCGGCCGGACGCTGGAAATGCGTGATGGCGCCTGGGTGTCGCTGGGTGAGTCCACCGAGGAGAGCCGCTACGACAACCTGGGCCCGGTGCTTTCGAGCGCCCTGGCCGCCGTGTCGAACAAGGTCAACCACGAGGACGCCGTCCGGTACGCCGAGTACCTGGGCCGCCGCTCCCTCGACCTGGACATGCCTGTCTGGCTGCGCGCCGCGCTGCGCGACCTCAACCGCGTGGACGCCACCGAGCGCGCGCGCCTGTGGACGGCCCTGACGGCCGGCCTGGCCACGATCGACGTGATGCAGGCGCACTCCGGTGAGCGCGCCTTCAACTACTTCGAGGAATACCCGGTGCTGTCGGACGTGCTGGTCGCCACGGCCGCCAGCGTGGTGAAGGCGCCTGCCGCCTGGTCGCGCGAGAGCAAGGCCGCCTTCAACAAGGCCCGCATCGTCTACAGCCGCAAGACCGGCTTCGAGGCGGTCTGGAAGGGCGAGGGCGCCGCCGACGTGGACGTGGGCAGCCTGGACCAGCAGGCGCAGGTCAACGCCCTGGTCTACACGCACGGAACGACGATCAGCGTCGAGCACCTGAGTTCGGTGCTCGGCGAGTCCTTCGACGTGATGGGCGAGGACGACTGGTGCCTGGACTCGACGGGCACCAAGGCGACGAAGGCCGACGACTACTACACCGGCAACTACGCCGAGTTCCTGGCGCGCATCGACGGAGAGATCCAGGCCGCCGAAGGCGCCGTGCGCGAGAAGCTGCTGCGCCAGCGTGCGGCCGCCGAGGGCCGTCTGGACAAGATGGACCCGACCGCGCTGCGCTACAACCTCTTCAGCCCGTTCGTGACGATCGAGGAGAAGGCTGAGTTCATGCGCCGCTTCATGCACCCGGCGTTCGCCGTGGGCGTGAACAACCTGGGCCAGCCCTACATCGTCTACGAGGGGCCGAGCGGCAACAGTGCGACGACCGAGCAGAAGCTGATGAGCCGCATGGCCAGCTACCTGTCGGGCAACGCCGCCGGCAAGGGCGTCCGCAGCCTGACGCTGCAGGGCAAGGAGTTGGCGATGTCCGACCGCGACGCGCTGGCGATGCTGCGCAAGTACGCGCAGCGCCTGAACACGCAGTTCGACGGCTGGGTGAAGGCCTCGCCCACGATCATGGATCGCATGGCCCGCACGGCCAACGACCCGGACAAGCTCTACTTCAGCGAGGTGGACGACAACACGCCGGTCGAGATTCCCGGGATGAACCCGGAGCTGGAGCTGCACGGCTACCAGAACGCGTTCGTCCGGCAGAAGGCGCGCAACTTCAGCGGCATCAACGGCTTCGACGTGGGACTGGGCAAGACCTTCACCTCGCTGGCCGCCACTCAGTACGTGCAGAGCATCGGCGTGAAGAAGAAGACGGCGTTCGTCGTCCCCAACTCGGTGCTGTCCAACTGGCGCCGCGAGGCCGCCCGCGCCTACCTGAGGATGGACGACTGCCTGTTCATCGGCCTGGAGGTCAATGAGCGCACCGGCAAGGCATCGGTGAACAGCTCCAACTACGCCCGCGACTTCATGCGCGTCCTGGAGAACCGCCACCGGAAGGTTTTCTGCACCATGGAGGCCTTCTCCATGCTGCCGCTCAAGGATGAGACGATCGCGGCCTACGAGGCATACCTCACGAGCGTCGATCCGTCGTTCGAGCCCTCGGAGAAGAAGGCGGACACCGAGCGCGCGGCCTCCAAGATCGCGGACGTGACGGGCAGCACCGGCGCGAAGTCGTCGGCCTACCCCTTCTTCGAAGACCTCGGCATCGACAGCCTGGTTCTCGACGAGGCGCACGCCTTCAAGAACAGCAAGGACACGCTGGAGTTCAGCGGCGGCAAGTTCTTGAGCGTGGCCGAGGCCTCGCAGCGCGGCCGCGACATGCAGATGAAGGCCTGGTTCGTGCGCGGCCTGACCGCCGGCGGCGATGGCGTCATGCCGCTGACCGCTACGCCGATCACCAACAGCCCGCTCGAAATCTATTCGATGCTGACGCTGGCCGTCGGCGAGAAGAAGGTGCACGACCTCTGCATGGGCGTCCGCGGCGCCGACGCGTTCATGGACGCCATGTGCATGATCGAGGACGACGAGGATGTCGGCATCGACGGCACGGTCAAGTCCTACCGCATCTTCACCGGCCTGCAGAACGTCAACCTGCTGCGCAACGCCATCAGCTCGACTGCGACGATCAAGACCGGCAAGGACGTGAAGGCCGCCGGCGACGACCTTCGCCTGCCCGACGCGCCCGAGATGAAGACGGCCGTCATCCTGTCCGCCGACACCAAGGGCCGCCTGAACGAGTACAAGATGGCCTACCGCGCGGCCAAGGAGCTGACCGGCATGGCCCGCAAGGACGCCGAGCCGGTGACGCCCGAGGAGATCGCCGCGTTCGAGCGCGTGCAAGCCCGCTTCGGCGAAGAGCCTGAGCTGATCGCCCACCCGTTCAACCTCATCCAGAAGATGACGGCGCTGATCGCCGACCCGGAGCTGGACGAGCGCGCGACGTTCTACAGCATCCTGGGCTCGGACCGCGCGCTGGCCGAGGGCGTCATCGCGGCCTTCAACAAGCTGGGCAAGACCGAGCAGCGCGCGCGCGGCGGCCCGTGGACGGACGCGGACGCCGTGGTGGGCAAGGTCGTCGTCAAGGACGGCGGCGGCGAGTCCGTCCTGCTCAGGATCAAGGTGCGCGCCACCTTCACGCCGGACGGCCGGATCGTGATCGACACGACCGACTACAACGTGCAGGCCGAGTTCGAGAAGCTGGCGACGAAGGCCAAGCTCGACCTCGACTGCAGCATCCCGCCGAAGCTCGCGGCCCTGCTGACCAACGTGAGGGCAGAGGAGGCTTCGCCGCGTTCGTCGTCGGGCCGCGTCAAGCAGTTGGTGTTCTGCGACATCCTGCCTATGCACAACAAGATCAAGCGCGTGCTGCACAAGCACGCCGGCATCGCGCTCGCGGCAATCGAGGTCATCAGCGGCCAGTCGATCAAGAACCCCGAGCAGATGCAGGACATCCAGGACGGGTTCAACGCCGAGGGCGAGGACAACCGCCTGCGCACCATCGTCGCCAACGAGAAGGCCGAGGTCGGCATCAACTTGCAGAAGGGCACGCAGGCCATCCACCACTTCACCATCGGCTGGACGCCGGACTCGCAGCACCAGCGCAACGGCCGGGGCGTGCGCCAGGGCAACACCGTCGCCCGCGTGAACGTCTACCACTACGACGCCGATGGCACCTTCGACGAGTACAAGCGCACCCTGACGACGAAGAAGGCCGACTGGATCGGCGCCGTCATGGACAAGCAGGGCGGCAACGAGGTGAACGTCTCCGGCGGCCTGACGGCGGACCAGTACGACGAGCTGATCGAGTCGATGGGCGACGCCACGGCGGTGCAGGCCATCCAGGATCGCGCGGCGCTGAAGGAGCGCCTGCAGCGCGCGGAGAGCGCGCGCCAGCGCCAGGTGATCAACCTCCAGACGGCGCAGAGCCAGCAGAAGTTCGTCAAGGACTTCCCAACCGTGCAGACTTGGATCTCCGCCAAGGCGATCGAGGCCTACGACCTGAACGCCAAGATCGCGGAGATGCGCGATCGCCCGACCACGAAGATGAAGGCCGAGACGCTGGTTCGCTTCGAGTCGCGTATCGCGGAGATGGACGCGACGTTGACCGGCATGCTGCGCGACCTCGACGACGTGGCCGTGCATTGGGGCAGCCAAGGAACGATCAGCGAGTGGGTGCGCAACGGCAAGGGGCGCAGCGCCTGGACGAAGGAAAAGAACTACCGCGAGGATGTCGGCCGCTACGCTGCCCGCGTCACGGTGAAGGAGGGTGCGGCCATCGTGGACGACTGGGCCAGCCAGGTTCAGCAGGCGAAGGCGATGGCCGACGAGGCGCTGAAGGACTTCGTGCGCATCGGCCAGCAAGGCGGCGGCGCTCACGACCCCAAGGTCGCCGACGCCTTCCGCGAGGGCGGTTCCGGCCTGCTGCTGGACAACCAGCCCGTCGTGGCCGGCATGTTCGTGCGCGATCGCAAGGGCAACCTGGCGATCATCGAGGGCTCTAGCGACAACTATGGCGGCGTGCAGGCCATCCGCTATCCGCATATCTCCGCCGGCGTGGCCGACGTGCTGCGCGGCGGCGGCAAGCTGATCGGCTTCGAGTCGCCGGACTACGACGCGGCCGTCACCGAGGCGGCGGAGATTGACGACGCGCAGACCCAGGTGGATGTGGCCTCGGTCTACAGGCTGTTCAGCTCGATCAACCCTGCCGTGGCTGCGCGCCGCAAGGTCGAGACCCTGGTGCGGTATCGCGGCGACGAGTACCTGCTGCCCGCGCCGCAGTTCGCGTACCCCGTGAACCCTGCCGACCTGGCGCAAGCATCCCAGGTGGTCCGCGATATCGTGACGGCGCAGGCCAGCGTGATTAAGGATTGGGACAGCTACTACTTCGTAGCGCCGTCCACGGCCGGCATGGAGGAGGCCGCCCCGAAGGATCGGGGCCAGGAGCGCCGCGCGTCTGCGCTGGCCAGCCGAGCGCGCGCGCTGGGCGTGCGCGTGACGCCCGATGACCTGTCGATCGTCATGCGCGGCGAGTCGGGCAACGGCAAGATGTGCCTGTACTACGCCAAGCACGAGTTCCACGCCCCCGCCGGCGCGGCCGCCCGCTTCGCGACGCTGACGACCCGCGACGAGGTCGATGCTGCCGCCCGCGCGCTCATTGCCGAGACGATGGACTGGCTCCTCCCGGACTCGGTCTGGCTGCTGGGCGACGTGATGCCGGCCGGTGCCTATGAAGTGACCGGCGCCTACAACGGCGCGCTGCGTCGCATCGCCGAGGCCGCGCGCCTGGCCGAGATCAAGGCGGCGGCCGCCGCTGGCAACGGCAACACGCCGCAGTTCGCCGCCTACGGCAAGGCGATCGCCGAGGGCCGCTTCATGCCCGGCATGATCACGCAGATCGAGGCCGACGAGCGCCTGGCCGACGGCGAGGCCGAGAAGCTGGGCGCGATGGCGGCGAAGTTCGACGCCGAAGCCCAGGCCGCCAAGGCCGAGAAGGTCGTCGCAGCCGGCGACATCGTCGTCAGCGCGGGCGGCAAGATCGGACTGGCCGGACAGACCATGGCGCGCGTGCGCATCGGCTCCGAAACGAAGGCGGTCAAGGATTTCATCAAGCTGGCCGCCGAGGAGGCTGGCGCGCGCGCGAAGTGGCGCGGCGACGCCCTCCAGTGGGACGTGACGCCGGAGGCGTGGGACGTGCTCTGCACCAAGTACCCCGAGGCCGCCAAGCTGGTAACGGTCTGCCCGGCGATCGAGTAAACCGCAAGGAATCCAAATGTCTTTCACTCAGTACAAGTTCTCCCCGGCGCAGATCGGCGACGCCGCCGTGGCCACGGCCAAGACGCTGTCGGCCGCGCACCCCGAGTTGAACGCGGCGCAGTTCGCGGCGGACACCATCGCCGCGCGGCTCGACGTCAAGCCGGAGGCATTCCTCCAGTACGGACCCTACTGGTGGGCCGTGAAAGCGGCGCTGCGCGAGCTGGGGCACGACTTCGGCGACGACGACGACGCGGTGGTGCGCGCCGAGTACGGCGGCGACCTGCCGACCTACGGCGTCCTGGTGGCCGGCGAGCAGTTCCGCGAGTTCTACGGTGCGATGTTCCTGGCCGGCTCCTCACAGTTCTGGCTCGACGCCGAGGCCGAGGAGTCCTACTCGCTGTTCGATGCGGACATGGAGATCCGACGCCTGGGCGGCAAGTTCCCGCTGCGCGTCAGGGCCGATATGCGGGCCGTGACGGTCGGCGAAGACGGCGCCGAGCCGGTGCTTGACGGCTTGGCCAGCGGCGCGCCGGCGTCCCCGTTCGCGGTGAAGTTCGAGTACGAGGCCCAGCTCTGGACGGCCAACGTCTACGCCGCCGATTCGACGGCCGCCCGCGGACTGGTGAATCGCATGCTGGATAGCGGCCGCATCGCGCGTGCCGTCGAGGGCAGCAAGCAGGCCGGCACGTCGGCGCTGGATGGCGTGGGTGGCGCCGCGCCGCTGTTCATCGACCGCGCGGCGCGCCGCGTCTGCGAAATGGGCGCTACGCCGGGCCCTGCGCCAGCGCGAGCAGCGCTGCACTGACGGCGCTCTTCTTGTTCAAGCCCCGGGTCTGCATGATCTGGAGCAACGCCGCTGCGGCGTCGGGCTCCAGGTCCGTGTTGAGGCGGCCACCGCCGCGCAGCTCCAGCTCCTTGCGGTAGCCCTGGAGGCGAATCCTGTGCGGGGTCGGCTGGACGCCGGCGGGTAGTCGTGCCATGCAGAAAATTCTATGTGGGTGCGGTGATTGGGAAAGCAGGGGCCTTTCCGTATCCGGGTGCGGGCGAGGATGCCGGAAATAGCATCCGCCAGGCCCATTCATGCAACAACCCTCCGACGGCAAGGACACGATCCTCGCCACCATCAAGGCCAAGATCGGGCTGGGCCGCAGGGCGGTCCAGGAGGTCGAACAAGCGAGCTACGAGTATTCGGAGACGATGACGACGACGGCCCTCACGGGCAACGGCGTCGTCGGCGCGCGCAACCGCCAGCAGCTCTACCAGAAGTACCAGCAGATGGCGACCGACCCGCTGGTTTCAGGCGCCGTCCGCCTCCATGTCACGGCGGCCCTTGGTGGGCACGAGACTTCGGGCGACCTGGTGTTCATCGAGGCGAATGCGGACGCCAAGGGCAACTCGCAAGCCGAGGCGGTCATCGCCGAGCTGTCCGAGTCGTTGGCGCCGATGTTCAATCGCATCGCCTTCCTCGCGGCCTACAACGGCGCCGTCTATGGCGACGCCTACGGTCGCATCTACGCGCGCAAGGGCAAAGGCGTGGTCGGGTTGACCGTCGACGAGCTGATGCTGCCACCGCTCGTGATTCCCTACGAGCAGGCGGACAAGACCGTGGTGTGTCGCGTGGCCGTCGGCGCGAAGCTGCGCGAGACGCTGACGATGGACCAGATCGCGCGCCTGAAGATGCCCCGCCTGGCCTACCTGCCGCAGCCGCTGGCCGTCGAGAAGGCCTGGCGCATGCAGATCACCGAGAACGACCCGGACAAGCTGCCGCTCATGCCCAGCCTGGTCGGCGGCTCGTTCCTGGCCGACGCCGAATCGCAGTTCAACAACTTCCAATCCGCGATGGCGGGCCTGGTCGGTCAGCGCGTGCTCGACTCGATCGACGAGTCGATCTTCACGGCGCAGGTCAACGGTATGACGACGGAGCAGCGCCAGACGTTCCTCGCGTCCATCAAGAACATGCTGAAGAAGTCGAAGGAGGTCGCCGAGGAGGCGGTGAAGTCCGGCCGCCCGGTGCTCCAGCGCATCCGCCACATCCTCCCCGTCTGGGCCGAGAAGCAGTTGATGAGCATGCAGGCGCTGAACAGCGGCGGCGGCTCGGGCAGCGGGCGCGCCGGCAACATCAGCATCGAGGACGTGCTGTTCCACGCGAAGCTGCTTGCCGGCTCGCTGGGCATCGACATCAGCATGCTGGGCTTCGCCGACCTCATGAGCGGCGGCCTGGGAGAGGGCGGATTCTTCCGCACCAGCGCGCAGTCCGCAGAGCGCTCGCGCTGCATCCGCGTGGGCCTGAGCGAGTTCTTCAACCACATCATCGACGTGCACCTGGTCTACAAGACCGGCAGCACCTACCCCGCGAACAAGCGGCCCTGGCAGGTCAACTTCTTCGGCACGATCAGCGCCCTGGAGACGGAGCGCCAGAAGACGCAGCTCGACGCCGCGAACACGACCATGCTCATGGTGCAGACGTTCCAGATGGCCAAGGACGCAGGCCTCGACCAGAAAGCGATGGCGCACCTGTTCGAGCGCGTGATGAGGCTCGACGCCAAGGACGCTGCGCTGTACGCGGCGGCGATCGAGAAGGCGAGGAAGGAAGCGGACGCGAAGGCTGCTGCCGAGGCCTCCGGCCAGTTCGGCGGCGGTGGCGATGGTGGTGGCGCACCGCCGTTCGGCGACGCTAGCGACGACGAGCCCGGCGATGGCGACGGCTCCGGGGCCCCCGGGGCGGCGAAGCCTCCGAAGTTCGGGAAGAAGTGATATGGCCTTCCTGACTCCCGATCCGACGGTCATCGGCCAGACGCTCGCGAAGACGGCCGCCGCGAAGGCGGCTTTGGCCGTCAGCCAGGCCATGAGCCCGAAGCTGGTCAGCGATGTTCAGCGCGTGCTCAGCACCGGCAGCGTGGCAGGCCAGTTGCTGGGCCTGCGCACCGGCATTGGCGCGGTCGACGACCTGCTGGGTCTTACCGACGTGCGCGACACGGCCACGACGCTGCTGGGCGGCCTCACGCTACGCCAGGCTCAGGCGATCTACGATCAGTCACGCTCGGCGAGCGTCGCGCGCAAGAACCTCTTCTTCATTCGGATCACCGACGCGAATCCGCCGGCGGGCGCCTATCAGGCGGCCCCGCCCGCGCAGGGCGGCCTCGCGGGTCTGATCCAGTCGCGCGTCGGGCCGGCCATTGGCGCCGTTGTGGGTGGCATTTCCAGCGCGGCGCGGACGGTCGCCGGTGCGCTGGGAGCACCGGGCTTGGTCGGCTCGCCCAACTCCATCGCCGCGATCGCGGCGTCGTGCTTCGACCTGCTGGCATTGGACGTGAGCTACGGCAGCAGCATCCAGGGCGACCACATCCAGGTCGGCGCAGCCTTCATCGACAAGGCGACCGGGACGACGCCGACCGAGATGCAGATCACGACGTTGGACGACGAGCGCGGCACGATCAAGTCGTGGTTCGACGCCAAGCAGAACCAGGTGGCGCGCGGCGACGGCTCGTTCGGGCTGCCGGCCGAGTACCTGGTGCGGATCGAGGTCGTGCACGCCATTCCGTCCGACCAGGTGCCCAACGAGAACCTGGCCTATCGCAGCGTGATGCGGATGAGGCCGCAGGCCATCCAGTTGGAGCTGTCGCGCCGCGACCAGGCTCTGGCAGAGATTCAGCTCACGTTCTCCGAGTTCGACCCCTTCATGGGCACCTGACATGGCAACTTTCAAGAGCGACCACGACGGCTTTCTGGTTGGCGAGCTGCTGGATGGCAGCCGCGACCTGCTGGTCGCGCAGCAGCGCAGCGCCGCAGTTCAGCGCGAGATTCGCAACGACGTGAAGACAATCGCGCGCGCAATGGGCGTTGCCGTGAGCAATGCTCGCCGCGCCAACAACCAAGCGAGCGGCGCGCGCGCGCCGATGGCAGCGCCCACGCAGCCGCGCGACGGCCGGGGGCGCTTCGTCGCTGGCCGGGCCGCTGTATCACCCAGTGGCCGAGGGGGCCTGTTCAGCGGCGGGGCTGCGTCAGGCACGACGCGTGGCGCAGCGTCGCCGGCGCGCGGCGGCGCGGTCGCGGTTGCCGGCACGCGAGATGCCGGTGGCCGCTTTGTCGCGGGCCAGCAG